>NZ_NWSW01000038.1:0-53786 GCF_002531805.1 Rhizobium sp. M1
ACACGGTTGCTGAGGTGCCCCGCAGGGGCCTCGAAGGGGGAGGCGGGTGCGCTGACGTTGATGGATGCAAGGAGCAGCGTCGGCTCCGGCCTTTGGCCTGCGCACCTCAGGATGAGGAACCTTGGAGGATGCCGCGCCCAAGGAGGGCGTTGGAGAATGGCCCTTTGCGTTCGGTGGACGGACAATATCTCGCATTCCGGCAAGGACAGAGCATCTAAAGCCGGATCCCCTGGCGAGGCGACCCGTGCCATTGCAATGAGGTGCCAGTTGGATAAGGTGAATTGTAATATTATTAAAATCAGAGGATGAAAGAAGAGTGCCAGGTTCGCGATTTTTCAGAACAAACCATATTCTAATTCCCATATTTTCCGTAACTTTGGGTCTGTCCGGATGCGTCACCAACAAGGATGGTGTTCAAGTTTCCCAGGACCAGAGCCGGGCTCTGAGTGGAGAGCGGACAAAAATGGGCCAGTCGTACAATTTGAATGCAGACTGCACCGCTGCGACAATGCCGAGCATAAAACTGGTACAGCCCCCCGCGCATGGATCGGTAGAATTCGTTAGTGAAAAGATTTCCTCACATTACCCGACTGGCGCCCCTCAGATCAGGTGCAATTCCAGGAAATCGCCTGGCGTGTCCGAATATTATACTTCCAATAGCGGATACTCCGGAAAGGATGTGTATAAGGTGAGGGTGTCCTACGGCGAAGGAACAATTAAGGACGTAACGGTCAATATCAATGTAAGAAAGAAATAGAGTAGGGCCGGCCTTATATTCGGCCGGTCATTCTCATCTGCAGACGAGGCGGTGGCGCCTCCCGCCGCTCGTTGTCGCTATCGGTTCACGCCCCTCGGAATATCCTAGCCGAGAGCCCCTTGCTCCGCACAAATCCTGTCGATCAGGGCATCGAGTTCGCCCCTCGGCGGGCGGTTTTTGGCCAGGCGTTGCCTGAGGTGCATGATCGAGTCGGCAAGGATTTCGTCGAGGCTTTCGGCGCAGGTGAAATCACCCGCCACGCCCTTGACCTTCGAGTTGTCGAAGATCGCGGTCCAGGCCTTGTCACCCAGGAGCGGGCCGACCCACTCCTCGTTATAACGGATCAGCGTGTCCGTCGGCACGTGGACGATCTTCGCCTCCACGTCCAGCAGTCTGGCGATCGCCTTCTGGATATCGTCCCAGATGTGGGCGCGGTCGGAAGTAATGTGAAAGATCTCGTTCAGCGCCGCCTGCTTGCCGAAGAGCCCGACGAAAGGCACGGCAAAATCGGCCGAGCGGGTGAGCGTCCAGGGCGTGTGGCCGTCGCCGGCCACGATGATGGGCTCGCCGTCCAGCATGCGCCTCGCCATGATATCGCTGTCGCCCATCATCATCGGCAGGCCGGTGCGGACCGTGTGGCTGGGGCGGACGATTGTCCAGGCGAGGTTGCCGGATTTTTTCAGCAGTTCCTCGCAGGCGATCTTGGCCTGGCTGTAGGGCCAGTAAGGATTGATCGCCGGAGTCTCCTCGGTGATCACATAGTGACGCGGCGGCTTTTCATAGACCGAGGCCGACGAGATGAAGATGTACTGGCCGCAATTGCCGGAGAAGACCTCGATGTCGCGGGCGACCTGGTCGGGCGTGAAGGCGATGAACTGGCAGACGACGTCATAATCGGCCTTGGCGAGGTCCGCATAAGCGCCCGATCCGAGTTCGCCGACGATCGAGTTCACGCCCGCGGGCAGGGGAGCGCTTCTCAAGCCGCGATTAAAGACGCTGACATGGTGGCCCGCGGCAACGGCGCGCTCGACGCAGGGGTAGGAAATCTGGCCGGTGCCGCCGATGAAGAGAACGTTCAAAGCCATAGGCGTGACCTCGGGATCTGTGGGCGGGAGCAAGGATGGCTCTTCATAGCGCGAAAGAAGCTGATCGTCTCCCGCAAATCTCGTGCAGCGCGACCGTCGGAGCTCGTCGTTTCGACGGCGGCAAATGGGGTCGAATTTGCCGCCGTCATGGCACGCCGCGCTTATGCCTGTGCCTTGCGGTAAGCTGCGGCGACCAGCCAGAGCGAGGAAAGCAGGAAATAGAAGGCGCCAAAGCCTGCATAGGGAACGATGTCAAGAATCGTCGGCGAAGCGGCGCCGAGCGACCGGCTGATCATGAAGGCGCCGGCGAGCGCCGATTGCGCGCCGCTGAGGATCATCACCCATTGGGCGCCGTAGATGCGCCAGCGCCTGACACCCGTATAGAGCTGCAAGAGCCCGGAAAGGATCGCCCATGCCCCGAAGACCGCGAGAACGGCATAGTTGCTTTTGCCGAGGGCGATGACGACGGCGAGCGTGGTGATGATGCTGACGACGACATTCAATGCCTGCGAAGGGTTGGCCTTGAGGCCGCCATTGACGCGGGCGTCGACCAGGTTGGCGGCGGCATCCCACAGGGGATAGATCACCAGCAGAAAGGCGGCAGGGCCGGATTGCCCGCCCGAGAGAATGGCGGCGGTAATCCAGATCAGAGAGAATGCGGCGCGCGTGAAATAATAGGATCGCAGCCAGTTGGGCTGGGGGGAGGAATTGTTTTGCATCGGCAGGTCCTTCTTGATTTGCCTGCCTACTAGTAGGAAGGCAAAAACCTCGAGTCAATGCATCGCCCGAACACCTCATCGTGAGCAGGAGGAAGGCCGCGTGGGCTTGACAATCTGCCTACCAAAAGGTAGGCGGCGTCATGAAATCAATGGCTTCCACCTCGGATAAAATTCTCGACGTCGCCCAGTCGCTCATCGTGGCGGGCGGCTATAACGGCTTCAGCTATGCCGACATCTCGGCCGCGATCGGCATCCGCAAGGCGAGCATCCACCACCATTTTCCTGCGAAGGCCGAGCTGGTCGCGGTGCTGGTGGACCGTTACACCAAGCAGGCGGAGACGGGTTTGCAGTCTTTGCGCGAGCAGGCCGCAAGCCCTGCCGATCAGCTGCAGTTCTACGTCAACTACTGGCGTACCTGCATCGAGAACGCCTCGCAGCCCTTCTGCATCTGCGCCATGCTTGCCAGCGAAATGCAGATGCTGCCCGATGAGGTGGCATCACGCGTTCGCGCCCATTTCCGAAATCTTGCGGCATGGCTGACCTCAGTGCTGCAGGCCGGCGTCGAGCAGAACCTGTTCCAGCTCGACAAGCGGCCGCAAGAGCATGCCCAGATGCTGATGGCCTCGGTTCATGGGGCCATGCTTTCGGCGAGGGCTCTGGGCGATCCCGGATTGTTCATCGCAGTGGTTGCACCTGAGATCGCAAGGCTGCGGGCCGCATAACGATCTCCTTTCGCCAATCTCCTGTCCCAAGGTCCTTTGCCTGACGGTTGATGGATGCACGGCGCAGCGTTGCGGCGTGTCCTTCGAGGCTCCGGCCTTTGGCCTTCGCACTTCAGGATGAGGAGCATTGGAGGGGGCCGCGCCCAACTCATGTATCGCGAAATGCTGTTCCGTCACTCCCCAGCATCGCTAACCAGCGAATCCCGCACGATCGTATAATAGGCGGCAAGCTCCGGAATTTTTGCTGCCAGCGTGTCGAAAACAGGTTCGGATGACGCAAGCGTTCCGGCATACTTCGCCTCGATAAAATCCTCATGCGCGGCCAGCGCTTCGGCATCGGCCTTATGCACGACGGTATAGATCGGCGAGGGCACGGTGCGGCCCTTGACGATGATGCGGTCGAGTTCGATCACCGTGTAGTTGGCGGCGACCAGCCTTGCGGTTTCTTCGCCGAGCAGCAGCGCCACGCCGTAATTCTTCGAGGCGCCTTCGAGGCGGGAGGCGAGGTTGACGCTGTCGCCGAGGCAGGAATAGTCGAAGCGGCGGGTCGAGCCCATATTGCCGACGATGCATTCGCCGGTGTTGATGCCGACGCCCATCTTCAGGACGTGCGGCTTGCGGCCGAGTGCAGCCGCCTCCCGCTCCAGCTGGCCGTTCAGTCGCGAGATCGCCGCCTGCATGGCGAGTGAGGCGCGCACGGCGTGCAGCGCGTGGTCGGGGTCGTCGAGCGGTGCATTCCAGAAGGCCATGATGCAGTCGCCCATATATTTGTCGATCGTGCCGCCATGATCCATCACCACGTCGGAGAGCGGCGTCAGCAGCCGGTTGATCAGGCCGGTCAGCTGCTCCGGATCGTCCTTCAGCGTCTCGGCGATGGTGGTGAAACCGCGCACGTCGGAAAATAGCACCGACAGTGTGCGCCGCTCGCCGCCGAGCTTCAGCTGCGAGGGATCGTTCGACAGGCGCCGGACGAGGTCGGGCGAGATATATTGGGCGAAGGCGCGGATGATCTGGCGTTTGTTGCGGCGCTCCTCGGCATAGTCGAAGGCGGCCTGGCCGAAGGCGACCGCGATATAGGCGACCGTCGGCCCGAGCGGCGAAACGAAGACATGGCCAAGCCGGATGCCGGCAAAGCTGACGGCCGCGAAGGCGAGGAGGGCGGCCGCGCTGGTCACGATCGTCAGCCATCCGGTCGAGCGCCAGACGGTGACGGCGGCAAGCAGCACAGCGATCAGGATGCAGACGGCGACCGCCGGCAGGCGCGCCTCTCGGATCGACAGGCCGTAGCGGATATTGTCGTAAATCGTCGCCTGGATTTCGACGCCGGAGACGAGCTTGCCGGTATGAACCGTATAGGGTGTCGCGAAGGCGTCGACGCCGCCCTTGTCGATTTCAGGCGCATTCTGCAGGCTGAGCCCGACGAGGACGACGCGGTCCTTGAAATAACCCGGCGGCAACAGATTCTGAGGATCGAGCGCCTGGTAGTATGAGACCGTGGGGTAGCTGCGGGCCGGGCCGAAGGACTGGATCAGCCGGCCGGCCGGCAGGATCTCCGCCTCCGCGCCCGAGGCCTTGGCCAGCATGGCGGCAAAGCCGTCCTCATAGCCCGGAATGCGGCGGAAGATGCCGTCGCCGCTGAGATCGATCGAGGCGATGCCAGTCACGGCACCGGCTTGCGTCAGCGCCGGCAGCGGCGTGGCGCGGATCAGCTGCGAGGCCTGTGGCGTCTCGATCAGCGTTTCGTCGCCGGCAAGCACGACATCGGGACCGACGGCCTTGGCGATCGCCGCGTCATTGCCGGGGTTGGAGGGCTCGGCCATGATGATGTCGAGGCCGATGACGCGGGCGCCGGCTGCACGCAGCTGGCTGATGAGCTCGGCATGCAGGCTGCGCGGCCAGGGCCATTGCGCGTTGATATCGGCGAGTGAGGGCTCGTCGATCGCGACGATGACGGGTCCGCCCTGCGGCGGACGCGGATCGTCGAACGTCGAGAGATAGTCGAAGCTTCTGAGCTCCAGCAGCGACCAGGCGGGCAGGCGCGACAGAAGCGAAATGGCGACCAGCACGGTCAGCGACAGCACCAGCAGCCGGAGGCGGCGGCTTCCGGCTTGGCCGCCGTCCAGTCCGGCCTGCCGACGGTTGTCCTGCGCACGCATCAGAAGCGGACTTTGAGGGTGCCCTTGAAGGCGCGGCCCCAGCCGGGCACGCCGGGCGTGATCTCGAACTCTTCGTCGAGCAGATTATAGGCGGCGGCCTCGAGCTCGATGCGCTTGTCGAAGGGTTCCCAGACGAGGTGGGCGTCGAGGCTCCAATAGTCGTCGAGCGTGGTGCCGAGATCGTCGCCGTCGCGCTCGCCGATGTAATTCGCCGCCACCGTCGCCTTGACCTTGGCCTCGTTGACCCAGGTCAGCGCGATCTGGCCGGAATTCTTCGGGATATAGGGCAGGTTGCCGCCGTAATTGAAAGTCTCCGGATCCTTGTTTTCCGAATCCATGTAGGCGTAGGTGGCCGAAAGACCGAAACCGTTGCCGAGCGCAACATTGGCGGTCACGGCGGCGCGGTCGATGCTGCCGCGCGAGAGCGGAAAGCTGTCGACGGCCGGGAGAGCGATCAGCGGCAGACCGATCGAAAAATCATGGAGCTCCTGATGCTGGTACTCCACCGTGGTGAAGAGACGATCGGTCCATTCGGCATCCCATTCGAAGGCCGCCGTATCGACGTAACCCTCAGTGCCGACGGAGAACTGGTTCGCCTGAAGGCCAAGGACGCCGATCGGCGCAAGCGTGGGAACGCCCGTGTCGGCGCTCTGGCGCATGAAAGCGGCGCGCAGCCAATGGTTCTGCGTCGGCGCCCACGCAAGGCCGAAGCGTGGTTCGAGCCGGCTGACGTCAACGCCGTCGCCTTCCAGGCGCGTGCCGAAGAGCGCATATTCGCCCTTCAGGTTCGGTGTGATTTCGTGCAGGAGATCGACATAGGCGCGGCCGATATTGATGCGGGTCTCAACCTCCGTCGGTCCGTCGGTTACGCCGTCGACGAGCCCTGGAATGACATCCTCGAGATGGAAATAGGTCTCGCGCGACGCGTCGAGCCATCCGCCCTCGATACCGTAACGCCAGGTCAGTGATCCATCCCCGATACTGTGGCTGAGCGCGGCGATGTAGGCCTTCGAGTCATTCTCGTCGCTGGTTTGCAGGAAAGGCCTGATGTCCCGGCCGGGGCCGCCGAGAAGCGGCACGTCTGCCCAGTCGAATTGTATGTCGTTGGTGGTTTTCGCTTCGGTCTGCTGATAGAGCACAGCAGCGCTCAGGACGTTCTCATAGGCGAAGGTATGGCTCCAGCCGAGGCCGGCGCTGGTAAGTCGGGTGGTGTCTCGCCGAGTCGTGTAGAGCGGCAGTTCGTCCGGCGCCAGGGGCAAGCCGAAGAAGCGCAATACGGGGTTCAGCGCGTCCGAGAGCGAGGGGTCCGTCGACAGCGCATTCAACGTTCCATCATTGTTGGCATGATTGAAATAGGCCACGACGCGGTCATCCGGCGTCACCGTCGCCGTCAGATAGCCGTTGCCGCCGAGCAGCTTGTTGTCGGTCGCATATCCGCCGAAGTCGCGATAGTCCCCATCGAGCGCCAGTTCTTCCCAGGTCAGATTGCCGTAAAAGCTGATCGGGATCGTCTCGTTGGAATAGCCTTGGATATCGGCTTCACCGATGCGTCTGGTATGGCCGTCGACGCTGTTGATGCCGCCGCCGAGCGAGCCTTCGATGAACGGTACGTCGAACAGCGTTGCCGAGCGCGAACGGCCCGACAGCATGTGCGGAGAAAGCAGCAGGCCCTGGATGAAGGACGAGTAGCTCGACGCGTTGCCGCGGTTCTGGATGACATTGTCATCGCTGAAGCTCGTCGCGTTGACGTAAGGGAAGATGCTACCCTTGATCGATTGGTCGATGTATCCGGTGCCTTTAAAGGGGTCGAAGGCGGCATCGCCGTAGTAGCGGCCCCAGGCATCCAGGCCCTGCAGGCGGAAGGCGTTGTTGAGCGTCGAACCGGCGCTCGCATTGGCGCCGAGCCCGCTGTAATCGCCGCCGCGGGCGCGGGAGCGACGCAGGTATTCCTGGGCGTTGCGGATCGCGCCGTCGGCGTCGTAATCGTCAATATCGACGGCGGTGCGAAAGGACGAGATAACCGGGTCGTTGTTGTCGAGCCGGTCGGCATTGTCGAGCGCCTGCTGCGACGGAATGCGGTCGCCTTTTTCATAATGGGCGGCGGCGAGCATCAGCTGGGATTGCGAATGCGCCGGGTTGGTGGTGCTGGCGGCGAGCAGGTCTTGCAGCGCCTTGTCGCGCTCGCCAGATTGCAGGTAGTAGCGGCCGCGGGCGAGCAGGGCGATGTCGAAGGACGGATCGAGCGCGATTGCCGTGTCGATCTCGCGTTTGGCTTCCTTCATCCGCCCTTGGTCGAGATAGAGGATTGCCAGGTTGGCGTGCAGCAGCGGGTCTTGCGGATCGAGCTCGATCGCCTTCTTGAAGGCCTTCTCCGCTTCGCCATTGGCATTGCGCGAACTCTGCAGCAGGCCGAGCGAATTCAGCGTGCTTGACCCACCGGGAGCAAGCTCGATGGCGCGATTGAGGTCGGCAAGCGCGCCGTTGATGTCGCTCTCATAGACCGCCTTGTAACTCGCCCGGGCGGAGAGCGCCATCGGGTGATCAGGGTCGAGCGCCAGCGAGCGTTCTATCGCTTGCATCATCTGCTCGCGGTCATCGGTGAGCTGGGCCAGCTGGGCGCGGACCGCCGGGAGGGTCGGATCGTCGGGATAGCGCTGTTCCGCTTTCTTGATGATTTCGATCGCGGCACGCGGGTTCTCGAGAAAGCCTGTCGTATAGGCCTGCATGATCGCGCCATAGGGGCCGGAGGTGGTGGCCGGCGCCGGCTCGGCATGCTTGGGATCGGCCAGCGAACGGGCAAAATAGCCGCCATATTGCGCCATGTTGCGGCGGGTCGGATCGAGATGCGGCAGGGCCTTCCGGAAGAGCCTGGCGGCGTCGCCGTAGCGCTTCTCCGCGCCGGCGATGGTGGCGTCGATCAGGTCGACGCGGGCCTGCTGGGCTGCCGTCAGCTTGCGGCCGCGGATATTCTGCAAGGTTGCAGCCGCAGCCTGGCGGCCGTCGAAGGCGCTCTGCACTTCGGCAAGTTCCAGCCAGTCCTCGGTCGTGCGCCGCTCCGGCGGCAGCGCCAGCAGGCGGCGGCGCTCGGTGGCCATACGGTCGGCCCGCAGCGGCGACGTCGGCATCAGGTCGAAGCCGTCGCGCAGGTCGAGATAGAAGAGCATCTGTTCCCGGTCGCCGGGATTGACGCTGATGATCTTGGTCGGCGCCTGGCCGATGGTGGCGACCGCCCCTTCGCCCTCGCTCACCTCGACGCTGCCCTGCGGGTTGGAGAGCGCCACGCGGCCTTCGAGTACGATCATCGAGGTTTTGGCGCCGTCGACGGTCATCGTCCAGTCGGTGCCGCGGATGGCGGCTGCGGCGGCCGGGGTTTCGACCGTCAGGCCCTGGCCGCCGCGCTGGGCGCGGGCCCAGATGGTGCCGGCCTGAAGCTCGAGCACCGTATCGCCGCTTGCGGCCATCTTCTTGACCTGCAGCGAGGAATTGCGGCCGAGGCGGACCTGGGTGTGATCGGAAAAGACGATGGCGAGCTGGCCGTTGGCATTGGTGCGCAGCACGTCGCCGGTCAGAAGATCCTGGTTGATGTCGACGATGCGCCAGTCCGACACGTCGATGAAGCGGACCTCCTCGCCGGTCTTGCGGGCGATGACGGAGCCGGCGACCGGGGTTGCACGCTGAATGGGATCGGCCATCGCCGGCAGCCCGAAACCGGGCACGGCAAACGCCAGCGCCACCCCAATGCGACAGATGTTACTGGAATAACCCCGCATGACCTCGACCCCAACCCCGCTTCCCCTTTGTCTTTGCAGAGTGGAAAAGTCAAGCGCGTTGCACACGTGTTCTTGCTTTCGTCGCGAAGTGTAATATCAGGGAAACACTTTAGGGATGGAGTATTCAGGTGAGCGAATTCGAAAATGTCACGGAGGTTATGCTGAGCAGGCCGTCGAGCGGAGATGTCAGCACCGAGTATTTTGACCACATCAAGAAAATCAACGACATATTTTATGATCAGATCAAGATATCCGACCAGAAGGCCGCCTATATCTTTACTTTCATGCTCGCCTTTTTGGTCAGCTCCAGCGATGTGAGGGCAGTCTTCAGCCTGGCCCGTTATGTCGGTGGCGCGCCGGGAAGCATTCTGTTCTCGGGCCTGCTTGCCGCAGCCTCGGTCTTCTCCATCCTCTCGGCCATTCTCGTCGTGCTGCCCCGTCGTCTGGGCACGTCGACCTCGCTCTTCTGGGGCGCCTGGCCCAAGCACCGCGACCTGTTCTTCGAGGCGGCGCTGCGGCGCGACGAGCGCTATCTTTTCGATCAGTATCTCGAAAACGCCGAAATTCTTTCCTGCATCGCCCGCAGCAAATACCGCTGCGTCACCTTCGCCTTTCGCGGGTTGATGGTGAGCGTCATTGCCTATGTGCTGCTGTTGGCGGCAGGCTGAGCGCAAGCGAAGGCAAGAATGCGGGGCGCGCGCTGAGACGCGCGCCCCGCTCATTCAATCCTCGACTTCGATAACGAGCTCGATCTCGACCGGCATGCCGAGGGGCAGGCTGGCGACGCCGAGGACGACGCGGCCGGAGAGCTTTTCCTCGCCGAAGACCGCAAGCAGCAACTCGGACGCGCCGTCGGCGACCCTGGGGTGGTCGCGGAAATCGCCCTCGGTGGCGATATAGACGCCGAGCTTCACGACCCTCACGACGCTGTCCAGCGAGCCGAGATAATCCCTGGCGGCGGAAAGCGCGCTCAGCGTCGCCGTCTCGGCTGCCTTGCGACCGTCTTCCGATGTCAGCGCGCCGCCGACACGGCCGATATAGCGGGGCTCGTGGTCGACAACCGGCAGCATGCCGCTGAAGAAGACCAGATTGCCTGTTCTCGTCGCCTCGACATAGGCCCCAAAGGGTGTCGGCGGCGGGGGAAGGGTGATGCCGAGTTCCTGCAGCCGCCGTTCCGCGCCGGCTGCCTGCGCTTTCTCATGGTTTACCATTTGCCCAGATGTGCGCCGCCATCGACGTGCAGCACCTCCCCGGTGACGCGCGGAGCTTCAGTGAGGAAGACCACCGCGTCGACGATTTCATCGACATTCGAAATGCCTGTCATCGGCGACAGCGTCCTCAGGAACTCCTTCGGATTGTCCTTGTGAAGGGGCGTGTCGACGACGCCGGGGGCGACCGTGTTGACGCGGATTCCCTCGCTTGCATATTCCATCGCAAGGTTCTTCGAAATCGCGTCGATGCCGCCCTTGGTCATCATCGCCACGGAAGCGGGCATGCCGGCGATCGGATGGTCGATCAGCGGGGTGGTGATGCTGACGACGCTGCCGCCCGTCTTCTGGGCGAGCATCTGCCTGATGACCCGCTGCGTCAGGTGCAGGAAGCCTTCGAGATTGGTCGACGAGAGCTTACGGAAGTCGGTCATCGTGTAATCGACGAACGGCTTGGTGAAGAAGATGCCGGCATTGTTGACGAGCGCGTCGATCGAACCGAACCGGTCGATTGCGGTTTTGGCGACGCGGGCCGCTGTTTCGGGATCGCCGATGTCGCCGTCGACCAGAGCCAGCCTGTCGGAAGCCTGGAAGGCATCCGAAGCGCTGACCTGACGCGAGGTGGCAACAACGTTGTAGCCGCGCTCGACGAAGGCGTTGACGAGCCCTGCTCCGATACCCTGGGAGGCGCCCGTGACGATGACAGTCCTTTGCTTGGTCATGTTGAACTCCATAATCTGGTTCGGGCAACGCAGGCCTGGCAAGGTGGGTCGCTCGAGATGGGGCCGCCGCGATCGCGCCGCCATCGGGTTGTTGGTTGTTTTCGCAAGGTGAATATGGCGAAAACGTCATTGCTCGATTAGATGGAAATATCTGGATTCTCTTTTGCATCAGTGCAAAAATACCGGCATGGCCGATCTCAACGACATCGCCGTCTTCGTGAAGTGGCGCAATATGGCAGCTTCAGCCGCGCCGCCCATTCGCTCGGCATGCCTGTTTCGACCGTCAGTCGGAAGGTGACGTCGCTCGAAGACCAGCTCGGCGTGACGCTGATCCAGCGCACGACCCGCAAGCTCAGCCTCACCGCGCAGGGCCGGGCCTATTACGACAGGTGCAGCGAGCCGCTTGCTCATCTCATCGACGCCGAGCAGGCGCTGACTGAAACGCAGAGAAAGCCGGAAGGCTTGCTGAAGATCTCGGTGCCGGTCATCTTGGGCCAAGAGGTCTTCTACGAATTCATCTCCGATTTCCTGAAGGCCTATCCCGAGATCCAAGTCGATCTTTTCGTCACTAACCTGTTCCTCGATCTGGTCGCGGAGAATATCGATCTCGGCATCCGCTTCGGCGAACTCAAGGATTCCACCATCGTCGCGCAGCGGCTCGGCAAGAGCGTGCGCTATCTGGTCGCCGCCCCGGATTATCTGAAGGAGAGGGCGCTTCCCACAAAGCCCGCAGATCTCAAGGACCATCGGTGCGTGCTCCTGAACGGGCGCAACAGCGAAGCGGAATGGCATCTCGTCAGCGGCCGCAAATCGGCCGACGTGCGCGTGTCGGGGCCGGCATCGAGCCGCGATTTCGATGCGGTCAGCGCCTTCACCTATCGTGGCCACGGCATTGGTCTCCTGCCTTCGACCTATTGCGACGAGCAGATCCGAGGAGGCGCGCTCATCCGCCTGCTACCGGACTGGTCGTCGCCGGAAATCTTCGTGCACGCCGTCTATCCCACGCGCCGCTTCCTGCCCCTGCGCCTGCAGGTCTTCCTCGACGCGCTGAAGGCATGGAAAAGTCCTTTGTGGCTGCCGTTGCATTGAGGGGTGCCATCACCGAAAATTGAAGCGGCCCGCGCGGCGGCGCGTTCGGCGGCGGCCAAGCTGTGCTAGAGTCGCCCGGCGTGGGAATGTCGCGGGGATCTGCCGATGTTGACGTCACTTGCGGTGCTCATGGGTCTTTCCGGTGTCGTGCCGACGGCGCAGGCTGCGGCAAACGAGGTCGACGTGACGCTGGTGCTTGCCGTCGACACCTCGCGGTCGATGGATTTCGAAGAGATCGGCATCCAGCGCGACGGTTATGTCGAGGCGCTGAAACACAAGGAATTCATCGATGCGGTGAAGGGCGGGCTCACCGGCCGCATCGCCATCAGCTATTTTGAATGGGCGGGCTATGTCGTCCAGGGTTCGGTGATCGACTGGCAGGTGATCGCGACGGAGCAGGATGCGATCGCCTTTGCCGACAAGGTCGACGCCCGGCCGATCGGCACGCAGCGGCGCACCTCGATCTCCACCGCGATCGCCCAGGGCGTCAGCATGATCATCTCCAGCCCCTTCCGGGGCAGGCGGGAGGTGATTGATGTCTCCGGCGACGGTCCGAACAATTCCGGCAATCCCGTCACGCCCGTCCGCGACAAGGCGGTGGCGTCAGGCATGGTCATCAACGGCCTCGCCCTGATGCTGCGGCCTTCCGATGCGCCCGATGGGCTCGACAAATATTATGCCGACTGCGTCATCGGCGGCCCCGGCGCCTTCGTGCTGCCGGTCCGCAAGATCGAGGACTTCGCCGTCGCCGTGCGCCGCAAGCTGGTGATGGAGATCAGCGGCTTGTCTCTGCCGGCGACGGTGCAGCCGATCGCCGGCGCGGAGCCGGCAACGGACTGCTTGATCGGGGAGAAGCAGTGGCGGGATATGTTTGACCGGTGAGAGAGGCGGCAGGCGTTGCCGCCGCCTCGATGCGGAGGTTTACGCCGCGAGAGCGGCGCGCGTTTTGCCGATCATGAGGGCGGCTCGGGCCGCCTCGCGGCCCTTCTCGACGAAGTGCGCGCGGTAGATCTGCGTGTGATGCTCGGTTTCCTGGTAATTGTGCGGGGTCAGCGAAACCGACAGAACCGGAACGCCGGTATCCATGCCGGCGCGCATCAGGCCATCGACGACGGCCTGGGCGACGAATTCGTGACGGTAGATCCCGCCATCGACGACGAAGGCGGCGGCGATGACGGCGCCGTAGCGCCCGGTCGCCGCAAGATCGCGCGACAGCAGCGGCATTTCGAATGCGCCGGGAACGTCGAACACATCGATCTGCTCAGCTGGAATGAGCTGCTGGAAACCTTCGAGCGCACGGTCGACGATATCGGCGTGCCAGCCGGCTTTGACGAAGGCATAACGGGTGGGTGTCATGGTAATCTCCTTTGGCGTACAGACACGTCACCCAAGGCGATCACGAACGTTCACCGGCTGCCGGTAAGGGCAGCAGGAACGCGCGTTCTCTTTCATCCGGACTATGACCGTCGGCTCAGGCATCTCACCTGATCTGCTGACCCTTCGTTAAGAAGGCGCTCGCGGGCTCGCAATCGAAACTGCATACCGCCGGTAGGGACTTCCACCCCGCCCTGAGAACGGCGCGGACAATAGGGACAAGGCGGCGGGCTGGCAATAGGGGAAATTGGTTTGGTGGTGGGGTGGCTTCGAGGCTTCGCCCTTTCGGGCTGCGCGTCTCAGCATGAAGACGTTGGGGTATGCAAGGCTGATGAGGCTGGAAGTGGAGTGAGCACGCCTCTCCGGCCTCCCTCATCCCTGTGGCCTCAGGCTTCGCCCGAGGGATGTCACAGGGATCCAGTGCGCCCAAGTCCTTGGGCGCGAGAGACTCGCCTCCTGTCAATGGAGTCAATCACGGCGCGGACGCGCCGTGGCTGGATTCCTGTGACATCCCTCGGGTCAAAGCCCGAGGACAGGAATGACGGAGGAGAGGTGGTGCCCGCTACACACCTCAGCATGAGGAGCGTTTGGCGGGTGCCGCACCCGTCAATGAGGGCCGGCGAATAGGAGGAGGACACGCATTGTCCGATCGCCCTTGCTGCGCGTGCACTCGCGCCTACATGCTTCCATGAGCACACTCACGCCGAAACAGCATGACGCGCCGTCCCGCATGAGGCGGGGCTGGCCGTGACCATCATGGGAGGGAGGCATGCCAGAGTCTTTTGTCGTGCGCCGTGAGGCGCATATTGCGGCGCCGCCGGCTGCGGTGTTTGCGCTGATGACGGATCCGGAGAAGATTTTGCGATGGATGGGAACGGAGGCCGAGATCGAGCCGGAGCCGGGCGGGCTCTATCTCGTCAATGTCACCGGCGCCCGCTTTGCGCGAGGCTCGTTTCGCGAGGTCGTGCCGGTGCATCGGCTTGCCTACAGCTTCGGATGGGATGGCAGCGAGGCCGTGCCGCCGGGCTCCAGCCTGGTCGAGATCGACCTGATCGAGCAGCCGGATGGGACGTTGCTCCGACTCACCCATAGCGGCCTGCCGAGCGAGGAGCAGTGCGCCGGCCATGCCGAGGGCTGGGAGCATTATCTCGGGCGGCTCACCGCGGTCGCCGCCGGGCGCGATCCGGGACCGGATCCTTTTTACGGCAGGACATGAACGATTTTTCGCGGGCGCGGGGCGCTTCTCAAGCGCTTGCCGCTGCGGGAAAAACGGCCGGCGGGCACTCCGACCGGCGGTCAAAAAGCAAGGTTTTTTCACCTGCAAACATGAATGCCCGGTTCATCTCCAGTTCAATTTGGCGGCCCTAAAGTGGGTACGGCTGGATGAAATGGAGTTTTCGATGAAGGCACTATCTATCGCGGCTGCCTTGCTCGCTGGCAGCCTTTCGATCGGCTCTGCGCAGGCGATGCCGATGGGGACAATCAATGTCGAGAGCAAGGTCACAAGCGATGTCACAAAGGGCGATGCCACAAAGGGCGATGTCACGAAGGTCGACTACGCCTGCGGCCGCGGCTGGCACCTGAACCGCTGGGGCGAATGCCGCCGCAACTGGCGACGCCCGCCGCCGGTGGCTTTCTATGGTGGTCCGCCCCGCTGGGGCTGGGAGCGCCGCCACCGCGACTGGGATGGCCCGCGCTGGCGCCATGAACGCCGCTGGGATCGCGAACGCCGCTGGCGGGACGACTACTAAAAGCCTCGGCATGAGGCTGACGGACGAAGGCCGGCGCGATATTTCGCCCGGCCTTTTCTTTTGGAAACTGCAATTGCGCTCAGGTCAGATCCGGCTGACCAGCCAGTGCTTGCCGTCGATCAGCTCTTCGAGTTCGGCCGGATCCTTGACGCCGAACTCAAACCATTCGACGAGTTCCTTCGCCTTCAGACGGCTTTCGTCCGCCGTAAACTCGATTCCATAGCGCGCGCACCAGCGCCGCAGGATCGACGTCAGCAGCGTCATGTCATTTCCGTCCAGCGGATCTTTCGGCCAGAATGTCGTGCCCATCGCAACCCCTCAATCGCGGATGATGACCCGACATTATAGTGGAATCAAAGCAGCGCAAGTTTAAAGTGTTATTTTTCTGCTTTCCACCGGCGTGTCGGATTTTCGACACTGTTTTTGGCAAGAGCCGCCGGCGCGGAACCGTCTGCTTGCGGACGCCTCCGGGCGATGTCATCCTGAGCCATGGATCTGCCTTCCTCCCTTGCCTGGCTGGTTGACGAGGCCGCTGCCTCGCCCGGTCCCGAACGGTTCCTGGCCGAGCTCGGACGCCGGCTGCTTTGCGATGGTCTGCCGCTAGCCGGCGGCGCGCTGACGCTTTCGGTGCCGCATCCGATCATCGCGCGGCGCACCTGGCTGTGGCGGGCGGAGACCGGGGCCGTTATCGAGGCGCTCGCTTTCGCTGCGGCTCCGCCCGTCGAGGCCGGCCGCGAGTGGCTGGCCGGGCTCGGGCCGGTATGGGAGCAGCAGATCGGCCCTTCACAGGACAGCCCGGTGCTTGGCTGGGCGGGCATCGGCAATGGAGCGGGGGTGGACGCTTTCGGCGCGGCCGAGGCGGACCGTCTGCGCGAGGTGGCGCGGTTTGCCGCTGCGCCGCTTGCCGCACTCGCGGCGCGAGAGGCGCGGGCAGCCCTGCTCGAGGCCTATCTCGGCCGGCGCAGCGCGGCGCGGGTGCAGGCCGGGGCACTTGCCCGCGGCAGCGGAGAAACCATCCGCGCAGCGCTTCTCTGCGCCGACCTGCGTGACTTCACCGCACTCTCCGAGGTGACGGAGCCGCACGCCATGATCGCAACGCTCGATGCCTGGTTCGACCGCGTCGCCGGCGCCGTGCACGCCTTCGGCGGCGAGGTGCTGAAATTCATCGGCGACGGTGTGCTGGCGATCTTCCCCGTCACGCCTGCGGCGGATAAGGCTCAAGGGGACCGCGATGCCTGCGAGGCGGCGCTGCGGGCCATCGCCGCCAGCCGCGCCGGCATGGTCCATCTCGACCAGGTTCGCCAGGGGCAGGGGCTGGCGCCGCTGCCTTTCGGCGCCGCGCTGCATTTCGGCGAAATCCTGTGGGGCAATATCGGTGCGGCCGACCGGCTGGATTTCACCGCCATCGGCCCAGCCGTCAATCTCGTCAGCCGGCTCGAGGGGCTCTGCAAGCCACTCGGCCGCAGCGTACTGATCTCCGGGGCGGTGGCGGCGAACACGACAGCGGCGCTCGTGCCGCTCGGAGAGCACGCCTTGCGTGGCATCGCCGATCCTTGCGCGGTCTTTACCCTGCCTGAGAATTGACCTCAGCGCTGATGCTGCCGAAAGGCGCAGATGCGGGGTTACTCCCAGCCGCGGCGTTCTCCGCTTCGTAAAACTCCGGCAAGAATCATGATTGTGAAACTCCTCTTTTTTGGCTAAAGCCTGTGCGCACATCGAATGGGGGCAAACATGACTCGATATACGCGCAGATTTTTCTCCGTGCTGGGGATGTCTGCAATGCTGGTGGCGGGGGCCGCGCATGCTGAAGACAAGAAGGTCTCGATCGTCGACGAGCGCAGCGTCATCGTAGATGATCGCGGCGTGACCGTCGAAGTCCCGGCGCAGCCGAAGCGCATTGCCTCGATTTCCTATTTCGCCGATGACGTCGCGCTCGCGCTCGGCATCAAGCCGGTCGCCAGCACCTATATGACGGCAGGCCGCGAGCCGGGCTTCCTGCTCGGCCTGACCGCCGGGATGAAGCAGATCGGCCAGCGCGCCAAGCCCAATCTCGAGCTTCTCTCCGAAGCCAAGCCGGATCTGATCATCGCGATCCGCCGCTATACGGTCGGCAATGCGGCGCAGCTGCAGAACATCGCGCCTTACGTCGCCTATAATATGGAGCTGCTCGAAGAGAGCTACAGCGAGACCGCCGCCCTTTCCAAGCTGCTCGGCAAGCCCGAGCGCGGCGAGCAGCTGAACGCCGATTTCCGCAAGCATCTGGCGGAATTCGCCGCCAAGGCGCCGAAGGACAAGCATCCGCGCTTCCTGATCATGTGGGGCGGCGCGACACCTTTCGCCTTCCACACGGAAAACACCTCGGCCTCGATCGTCGCTGCGATCGGCGGCGACAATGTTCCCGGCCCGAAGACCCCGGGCGGCGAGTTCGGCATCGACCTCAGCCTCGAAACCATGTTGGAGAAGGACCCGGAGGTGATCTTCGTCTACGATTCCGGCCCGGATCGCCCGCATGAAGGCAATCCGATCTGGTCGCAGCTGTCGGCGGTCAAGAACAACCGGGTCTTCTATGTCGGCGACCAGTGGGTCGAGACCAATGGCCCGATCGCCCGCGAAATCGTGCTGCGCGAGGCCGCGCACTACCTCTATCCCGACACGTTCCCGGCCGTCGACGTCAAGGCGGAAGCCGCCAAGCTGATCCCGGCCGAACTGCAGAACTAAGCCGGGGACAAGACCGGCGATGAGCCCCCGGCAATCATTCCTGGCCATCGGGCTCATCGGCATCGCGACAATGTTGGCGGTGTTGCTCGGCTTGCTGATCGGTGCCAAGACGCTGTCGGCCGAGACCGCCATCCGCGTGCTCCTGGCGCCCGATGGCAAGATCGAATCCATTCTCGTCTGGACGCTGCGGCTGCCGCGCAGCCTGACGGCGGCTGCCGGCGGCGCGGGGCTTGCCGTTTCCGGCTATGTGCTGCAGACGCTGACGCGCAATCCGCTGGCCGATCCCGGCATCACCGGCGTCACATCGGGGGCGGTCGCGCCGATCGTCTGCTGTTTCGTCTTCCTGCCCTCGATATCGCCGGCCTATTATCCCTTCATCGGCCTTGCCGGCGGGCTTGCGGCAGCCTCGGTGACATTCTGGGTGTCGCATGGCGGGCAGGGGCGGCCGCTGCAGCTTGCGCTCGGCGGCGTCAGCGTCTCGCTCTTTCTGAGTGCGATCACCACCTATGTGCTGCTTTTGACCGGGCCGCAATCGGCATCGCTGCTCTTCTGGCTTGCCGGCGGCTTCCAGGGGCGCACCTGGTTGCATCTCTTCTACATGCTGCCCTGGACGATCGCCGGCGTCGCCGGCGCCCTGCTGCTGCGGCGCGTCATCGCCATGTTCATGCTGAGCGATCATGCGGCGGCTGGCATGGGCCTGCAGCTCGGCTTCTGGAAGCCGCTCATCCTCGTTCTCGCCGTCCTTCCGGTCGCCGGTGTCGCGCCGGTCGCCGGGCCGGTCGCCTTCGTGGGGCTGGCCGCTCCCCACATCGCCCGGCTGCTCAAGCCGCGCGGCACCGGGTGGGAGATTGGGCTCAGTGCTGCTCTCGGCGCGCTGATCGTCACCGTCGCCGACGTTTTGGCGCGCAGCATCGCCATCCCGCGTGAGCTGCCGGTCGGCATCGTCACCGCGCTGCTTGGCGGCCCCGTCTTTATCTATCTCGTCCAGCGCGGGCGGCTGAGCCTTGCGGGTGAGGCACGATGAGCGCCCCGGCCTCGACATCGGCCGTTTCGCCGGGCTTCGGCATGGCCGCCGCACTGGCCATCCTGACGGTCCTGTCGCTGGCGGCGGCGATCTTTCTCGGCGTTGCCGATATTCCGATGGCCGATGTCGCGGCCGTCTTGACCGGCGGTGGCTCGGCGGAGGCGCGGCTGATCATTCTCGATATCCGGCTGCCGCGCATCGCCACCGGCATTCTGGCCGGCATCCATTTTTCGCTGGCGGGATATCTGCTGCAGACCATCACCCGCAATCCGCTCGCCGATCCGTCGCTGATGGGCGTGTCGCAAGGGGCAACGCTGTCGGTGACGATTTTCCTGCTCTTCACGGTCTATATCTTCGAGCCGGGCTCGAACACGCTTGCCGAGCTGCCGGTCGCATGGCTGCCGGCGGCGGGGCTTGCCGGCGGCCTGATCGCCGGCGGCGTCATCTACCTCCTGGCTTTTCGCCTCGGCCTCAGCGCGCTGCGCATCACGCTCTGCGGCGTGGCGGTCGGGGCGGTGCTGCATGCGGTGGCGATCGGCCTCATCGCCGGTTGGGGATCGGCCCGCATCGAGATCATCCTCGAATGGCTGTCGGGCAGCCTTTACGCCCGCAGCTGGGATCACGCGCTCTTCCTGCTGCCCTTCACCATCGTCGGGCTCGCCATGTTGCCGGTCATCTACCGGCCCTTGACGCTGCTGCAGTTCGATGCATCCGTCGCCCGCTCTTTCGGCCTCGGCTATAAGAGACAGTTCTCGGTCGTGCTGATCGTATCTTCTGCACTTGCGGCGAGTGCGGTCGGCGCGGTCGGCCCTGTCGTCTTCATCGGTCTCGTCGTGCCGCACCTCGCCCGTTTCCTGGCGGGACGGAATTTCATGCTGTCGCTGGTGCTGACGATCGTGCTCGGCGCCGTCATCGTCACGCTCGGCGATCTCATCGGCCGGCTGTTGGGCCAAGCCGAGGAAATCCCGATCGGCGTGGTCACGGCCGTCTTCGGCGTGCCGCTCCTGCTCGCGCTGCTGCGCAAAACCATGTGAGGCCGAAATGCCCTTGTCCTGTTCCGACCTCTCGGTGATGTACGGCCAGCGAAAGGCCCTTAACGGCTTCAGCCTCTCGCTCGAAAAGGGCGAGATCCGCGCGCTGATCGGCCCGAACGGCTCGGGCAAGAGCACGGCGCTGCATGCGCTGGCAGGGCTGATCCGGCCGGCCGGGGGCCGAGCGTCGCTCGGCGGCGTTGCCGTCGCCTCCATGTCGCGCCGCATGCTGGCGAAGAGGCTTGCCTTCCTGCCGCAGCAGCCGACCGCGCCAGATGAAATGACCGTCGCCCAGCTCGTGCGCCAGGGCCGCTATCCGCATGTCGGCCTGTTCCGCTCCTATGACAGTCGCGACGAAGACGCGATCGAATGGGCGCTCGAAAGCACCGGCCTGTCGGGGCTTGCCGACCGCAGCCTTCGGGAACTGTCCGGCGGCGAGCGGCAAAGGGCCTGGATATCGGCGGCTCTCGCCCAGGAAGCGGAGATCCTGCTGCTCGACGAGCCGACCTCCTTCCTCGATATCGGCTATCAGGTCGAGGTGCTCGACCTCGTGCATCGGCTGAGCCGGGAAAAGGGCGTGACCGTCGTCATGGCGATCCACGACATCAACCAGGCTGTCGCCGTCAGCGACCGCATCTCGCTGCTCGAAAAAGGCGAACTCAGATTCGACGGCGCCCCTGGGGAGCTCGCCGAACGCGGGCTGATCCAGGAAATCTTCCGCGTCAGAGGCCGTTTCGTCCAGGTCGCACCCGACAGCCCGCCGCATTTCGATGTCGAGCTGATGCGGCTTCAGCGAGCCGATACGGTCTAATGCCTGTCGCCCGGAAGTGTGCAGCGGTTCCGGGACAACGACATGCGTCAAAACAAAGAGCTAAAGCGCGTCGCATGAATCATATTTGACGCGACGCGCTTTAGCGCTTCACCAGCCTGAAGACGATCTTCGTCTGGGTGTAGTAATTCAGCGCATCGGCAAAATCAGGCGTCCAGCCGTCCGCGACGAAGGGAATGAAGCCGTCATATTCGAGCTTGCGGGCGGAGACGTCGAAGCCCGCCTTTTCGAAGGCGCGGCCGTAATCGGTGATCGACCGGTCCTGGACGACGGTGTTGGTGCGGTTGGCGACGAGCTCGCGCCATTTCGGCCAGAGCGGGTTATCCGTATGGCATCCGGTGACGGCATAATAGACGCCGCCGGATTTCAGCGCCCGCCAGATGTCGGCGGCGTGGGCGTCGATATCGGGAACGAGGTAGATGACCTCATGGCTGACGGCGAGATCGAATTCTTCGCTCCAGCCGTCGAGCCTGCCGCCGACCTGATGCTGGATCGGCAGATTGCCCTTCAGCGTCTCGGCCTTGGCGATCGAGGTTTCGGCGATATCGATGCCGAGCGCCTTGCGGAAGGGGCGGATCGCATAGAGATGGCGCAGCAGGCCGCCCTGATTGCAGCCGAAATCGAGCACGCTCTTGTCGGTCAGGTCGCGCTCGAGGATGAGGTCGATCAGGTGGCGCCAGATGGGCGCATGTCCATCGGCCATCCTGTCTTCGGCGTCGGGATCGATATACCACGTGCCGATGTTTTTCTGCGCGTCCTCAGCCATCCTCTTGCCCCTCGCATCATGCCGATCACGGTGACGGTCTTAGGATGTGGGGTCATGCTTGGCTAGATCAGGAGCCGGTTTTCGAGTGCCTTCCACAGCCTCCGAATATTTTGCAAAGAAAGTTTTGCAAAGATATGTTTGCGATTGTATGCTTGAGGTATGAAACATCCGCACCCTAAACCTGCCGCAGATGCCCGCACCGTCAGCCGGGTCGTGCCCGAACCGACCGCGCTGAAGGCGCTGGCCCATCCTGTCCGGCTGCGCATGCTCGGCATGCTCCGGATCGATGGGCCTGCCACGGCGACGCAGCTGGCCGCGCGGCTCGGCCTGAACAGCGGCGCGACGAGCTACCATCTGCGCCAGCTTGCCCAATACGGCTTCATCGAGGAGGCGCCGCATGCCTCGCGGCGCGACCGCTGGTGGCGCGCCAGCCACGAGCTGACCTCGGTGCCGGCGAGCGAAGCCGAAGGGGAGGCGCTCGATCTCGACATCGCCTTCAACCAGGCCGCACTCTCGCTGCAGGTCGGCCAGATGCAGCAGGCGTTGGAGGAATATGCCGAGCTGCCGGCCGAATGGCGCAAGGCGACGGCCGCCGACGACCTCATCATCCCGATGACGGCGGCGCAGGCCGAGGCGCTGACGAAACGGCTAAGGGATATCATCCTGGACGCAATGCAGGCGGCCCCTCGGCTGGGGGAGGCGGCGTCTCAAGAAGCGGGCATGGTTCCTTTCTATGTCATGCTGCACGCCTTTCCCTATCCGGGCCGCCTTCCGCATCGCGAAGGGGAGGACGCGCCGTGAGGAGGGGCGGGCCCCTCTTGGCGCTCGCCGCCGCCGAGACATTCTCGCTCTCCGGCACGCGGCTTTCGACCATCGCCATTCCCTGGCTGGTGCTGAGCACGACGGGCAGCCCCGTGCTGACGGGGCTGACGGCGATGAGGGAGATGCTGCCCTATGTCGTCGCCAAGGCGCTCGGCGGACCGCTGATCGACCGCGTCGGCGCCAAGCGCATCGCCATCATCTCAGACACCGCTTCGGTGCTCGTTGTCGCTCTGGTGCCGCTTCTCGATCTCTTCGGCCTGCTCGGCATGCCGGTGCTGCTGCCGCTCGTCTTTGCGATGGGCGTGCTGCGTGGCCCTTCCGATGCGGCCAAGCAGGCAATGGTTCCAGATATCGCCACGCTCGCCAATGTGCCGCTCGAAAGGGTGACCGGCGTTGCGAGCGCCATCGAGCGGCTGGCCTCGACGGCGGGGGCGGCCGGCGCCGGCGCGTTGATCGGGCTGATCGGCCCGGGCCAGGCGCTGCTCGTCAATGCCGCCACTTTCGCCGCCGCCGCGCTGATCGTCGCCGTGGGCATACCCGGGACGCGCCGCGCGCCCGCGCCCAAAACTCCACCGGCTGAACGGGCTTCTTATCTCGACGATCTCCGTGAGGGCTGGCGCTTTCTGCGCGGCGATGCCGTGCTCGTCAGCATCGTCGCCATGGTGGCGGTTACCAATCTCTTCGACCAGGCCTATCATGCCGTGCTGCTGCCGGTCTGGACACAAGATGCCGGCCATGGCCCGGAGCTGCTCGGGGCGATGTTTGCCGCCTTCGCCGGCGCCTCGATCGCGGGTGCTGCGATTGCCGCGGCGATCGGCGAGCGCATGCCGCGACTGACGGTCTATACCGTGGCCTTCCTCCTGACCGGCTTCCCGCGCTTTCTCGTTCCCGCGCTGGATGCGCCCATCGGCCTTGTCTTTGCCACGCTCGCCATCGCAGGATTCGCGTCGGGCTTCCTCAACCCGATCCTGTCGGCGGTCATCTTCGAGCGCATCCCCAAGCCGTTGACCGGCCGGGTCACCGCATTGAACACCGCCCTCTGCTTCGCCCTCATCCCCTTCGGCGGCCTCCTCGGCGGCGCGCTGATCAGCACGCTCGGCCTTGCCGCCGCACTGTTCCTGATGGGGGTTGCCTATCTCGCGACCACGCTTGCGCCGCTGGCACTGAAGAGTTTTCGCGGGTTTGACGGGGAGATCGCTGCGCTCACTGATGCCCGAGCTCCTTGGTCATCAGGTCGATGAAGCGGCGCACCCGCGGTTCCAGCAGGCGCTTGTCAGGATAGAGTGTGACGATCTTGGCGTCGTCGGTTTCGAGCTCCGGCAGCACCTGGCGGAGGCGGCCGGCGGCGAGATCGCCGGCGACCAGAAAGTCGGGGAGCAGCGCTATGCCGAGGCCCGCGACGGCGGCGTCGCGGATCGCCTCGTCGCTGTCGAGCCTCAGGCGGCTGCGGCCTTGCGCCTTGACCCAGGCTCCGCCTTCGCCGCGAAAGCGCCAGCCTTGCCGTTGATCGCGGCTGGAAAAGACCAGGCAATCGTGGGCGGCGAGATCGTCAATGTCGCGCGGTTCACCACGGTCGGCGAGATAGGATGGCGAGGCGCAGAGCCGCGGCCTGTCGGTGGCGATCACCCGCGAAACCAGCCGGGTGTCGAATGCCGACGGCATCGTGCCGATCCGGATCGCCAGATCGAAACCTTCTTCGACGATGTCGGTCTTGCGATCGGTGAAGTTCACTTCGACCTGGATGTCGGGCCAGGCCAGAAGATATTTTTCGACGATGGGCAGCACGACGAGCCGCCCGAAGGCATCGGGAACGGTGAAC
Source organism: Rhizobium sp. M1 (assembly GCF_002531805.1). NCBI lineage: Bacteria > Pseudomonadati > Pseudomonadota > Alphaproteobacteria > Hyphomicrobiales > Rhizobiaceae > Rhizobium > Rhizobium sp. M1. The sequence goes on from NZ_NWSW01000038.1 coordinate 24,363, forward strand.
CTGAGAACACCCCGCGGCGCGGCGCTCTGACCCGCCACGCTCGCCTCCGCCTCGTCGACCGAAGCGAGGACTTCTAGACCATGTTGATAGAATACCCGGCCTTCGTCGGTCAGGCTCAGCCTTCTCGTGGTGCGGTTGAGCAGGCGCGTGCCGAGGCGGTCTTCCAGGCGGATGACGGCCTTTCCCGCTGCCGATCGGGACAGGCCCATGGCCTGGCCGCCGGCGATGAAACTTCCGGCATCGACGACGGCCATGAAGATCAGGATATCGTTGAGGTTCGTACGCGGCATGGGGCAACTCGAGCGGTTCGGGCTACGGCCTTAATTCGGTCGTGCTGCGGCCGATTCAAGGTTCGCACCATCAACGTCCGGCGCGGCAGTAAGGTCCCGAGGCTTCGTTCACGCGGCGGTGGGATGGCAGATGCGCTCTCCTGAGCGCCCGCGATTTACGTGGGGACAGGATAAGGAGAGAGGGCGTGCCGTGGGATTACCCCCCTCTGCCCTGCCGGGCATCTCCCCCACAAGGAGGGAGATCGGCTGGCGCGATGGTTTCCCCACACAACTAGCCTCACAGCCCGGCGAAACGGTAGACGGACGCGAAGTTCTGGCCACTTGCCAATCTCCCCCCTTGTGGGGGAGATGCCCGGCAGGGCAGAGGGGGGTGCCACACGGCACACCCTCTCGTCATCACCTGTATGGCCGCGTCCAAGTCCACGCTCGTCCATCAAGTCATCACAGCAGCCGTAACCTCACCGCCAGCCGAGCGCCGGGGCGACGTGGGTCAGGATCGCTTCGATGACATGGGCGTTGTAGGCAACGCCGAGCTGGTTGGGGACGGTGAGCAGCAGCGTGTCGGCTTCGGCGATCGCCTCGTCTTCGGCGAGCTGCTTGATCAGCAGATCGGGCTCGGCGGCGTAGCTGCGGCCGAAGATCGCCCGGGTCTTCTCGTCGATGAAGCCGATCTTGTCGCCTTCGTCGCCGCCATAGCCGAAATAGGCGCGGTCGCGCTCATCGACCAGCGCGAAGATGCTGCGGCTGACCGAGACGCGCGGCTGGCGGGCGTGGCCGGCGGCCTTCCAGGTCTCGCGGTAAGCGCGGATCTGATCTGCCTGCTGGACGTGGAACGGCTCTCCCGTCTCGTCATCCTTCAGCGTCGAGCTCTGCAGGTTCATGCCGAGCTTTGCCGCCCAGACGGCGGTGGCGTTGGAGCTGGCGCCCCACCAGATCCGCTCGCGCAGCCCCTCCGAATGCGGCTCGAGACGCAGGAGACCGGGCGGGTTCGGAAACATCGGCCGCGGGTTCGGCTTGGCGAAACCTTCGCCGCCCAGCACTTCAAGAAAGACCTCCGCGTGGCGCCGCGCCATCTCGGCCTCGTCCTGACCTTGCTGCGGGGCATAGCCGAAATGGCGCCAGCCATCGATCACCTGCTCGGGCGAGCCGCGGCTGATGCCGAGCTGCAGCCGGCCGCCGGCGATCAGATCGGCGGCACCCGCATCCTCGGCCATATAAAGCGGGTTCTCGTAGCGCATGTCGATGACGGCCGTGCCGATCTCGATCCGGCTGGTCTTAGCACCGACGGCGGCCAGCAGGGGGAAGGGCGAGGCCAGCTGCCGGGCGAAGTGGTGTACGCGAAAATAGGCGCCGTCGGCACCGAGCTCTTCAGCGGCGACGGCAAGATCGATCGACTGCAGCAGCGCGTCGCCCGCCGAGCGCGTCTGCGATTGCGGCGAGGGCGTCCAGTGCCCGAACGAAAGGAATCCGATCTTCTTCATGCTGATACCGCACCTTGATCCGTTGTGTCTGGGGTCGACAGGTCATGGCACAGTTTCGGGTTGCATGACAATCGGAACTGGGTGCGCGCATCGGCGCTGCCATATGCCTGTTGCCGAGCCTTCCCTCGGTCTCTCTCCGGTTCATCGTCGGGGCGTCATGCCGGGTGGCGAGCCCTACGGCTCGAAGACATTGACCGACCATAATACTCGAAAGGGCTATCGTATCCACTCATGCCGGCACTATGATTAAACGGGCTCAGCGGAGCAAGCTCCACCATCTTGCGTTCACGCCGGAGGTGCGAACTGTTCCGCCGGCAAACACCCGGTCGCGGGTCAGGCGTGAGACCTGCGACCGGGGCAACGCAGCTTCCTAAAGCGCCGCGGCGAAGGCCATCTTTCCGTTGTTCAGGAAACACGTCTTGTCGAACAGCTTCAGGTCAAGCGGGTTCGGCAGCCTGATGTCGGTGATATCGGGCAGCGACTTTTCAGTCGTCTCGAAGGATCGGTCGATCTGCGCGATGAAGACCATCATCAGGCCGCGTTGGCGCGCGAAAGTCTTCAGCGTTCTGACCTGGGCCGAGAGCTCCGGGTTTTCCCGCTTCTGGTCGAGCAGCTGGAGATAGTCGATGACGACGAGGGTGCCGCGGCGCGTGGAGGCCAGTTTTTCGGTGATGTAGTCGGCGCTGATGGCGTCGGAGCCGTCGAATTCGAACAGGTGATCGAACTGCGTGCGATCGATGCCGATAGCACGAAAGCGGTCTTCGACATTCTCTCGCGTATACTCCAGCGAAAAGAATATGCCGGGATGGCCCGTCTTCATCGCCTCGACCGCGAGCTGGAGACCCATCAGGGTTTTGCCGTGGCCGGGCCGGGCACCGAGGAGCAGGAGGTCGCCGGGCTGCAAACGTGCAAACAGCTCGCCGGCGGGCGTAGTGTCGGATGCCTTTGCCGCCAGCAGGCTCCAGCGGCCATAGCCTTCGTCCTTGGCTATGCGGTCGAGCGCCTGATGCAGCGGTATGTCCTCGGCGCGCGACAACGCCTTGGCCTTACGCTTGAGGTGATAGATGGGCTGAGTGGTCTTCATGGATAAACCTCCTATTTGCGAGCGTCGTCCGCAATCCCTCCTTATGCCAGTGCTCGAACAGTCGGTTCGGTGTCAGGTAGCCCTGCATGACGTCTGCTTTCCCGATGGAGGGGGGAGGCGTGGGCTGCGCCGGAATCAGATCATAGCGCAGGTCCATTCGGCCGAAAATTGCCTGCGCCGCCTCGGAGCAAAAAATGCGTAACAAGCGGAAGCGGAGGGAATTACGGGAATCGGTTTCTGCTGGCGTCGATAAGCTGCCGAGAATCAATAAAACGCCGATTTGAACGGAGCGATCGCCGCCCCCATGGCCGAGGCGTCGGTTGCGATTTCAGAAATGATCAGCTTCGGGCGGGGGCGAGCGACGCCGTAGCGGGGGCGGTCGAAGATCTCGGTGCGGTCGATCAGCATCTGCGCCAGCGCCGGCGGGATCTGGCCGCCGAAGACGATTCCCTGCGGATCGAAGATCGCCCAGATCGCGTTGATGAGCCGGCTGTAGGCCGGCGTCACCTCGTCCACCCATTCCGCAACACCCGGCCATTTCGCATCGAAATGCTTGCGCATGTAGGTGATCGAAGGAATGTCGAGACCGTTGCGGTTGAGATTTTCGATCAGGTATTGCAGGGCCGGCCGGCGCTTGTTTTCCTCCGCGTCGTACATGCCGGAGAATTCGCCGGCATTGCCGACACCGCTATGCAGCAGTTCGCCATTGCTGACGAGGCCGCCGCCAAAGCCGTAATTGAAGCTGAGATAGGCGAAGTGCCTGATGTAGCGCCCGGCGCCGAACATGGATTCGGCGACCGTGCCCGCCTTGCCGCCATTATGGACCCAGACGGGCCTCTTGAAGAAGTCCGTCAGCAGCGGCCCGAGTTCGATCAGCGACCATTCGTGCAGCGGCAGCGGTGCGTTGAAGCGGGTGCCGCTGACGTGGAAGCCGGCAATGGCAAAGCCGATGCCGAAGAAAGCTTCGTCGGAGAGGTCGTTTTCCCGCTGATGCTCGATCAGCTGCTCGCGCACGAGATCGAGCGATTGCGCCATCGAGCGCTCGCGCAGCGTGATGCTGCTTTCGGCGAGCACTTTGCCCGACAGATCCATCAGGCAGATGCCGATGACATCGGTATTGACCGAGATGCCGCAGGAGTATGCGGCGCGGCCTTCGAGGCGCAGCGTCGGGCTCGGCTGGCCGCGGCCGGCGCCGGGTTTCGGCGAGCCGAAGGAGACGATGCCACGCTCCTCCAGCTGGTCGATGATCCGGTAGACCGATTGCTGGGTGAGGTCGGTGTGGCCAGTGATTTCGGAGCGGGAGAGGCCGGGATTGCGCCAGATCAGCCGCAGGAGATCGCGTTCGTTGGGAGAAACGACCTCACCGCCTTCGCGCAGGAAGTGCGGGGCGATCAGCTGCTCCGGGAAATAGGTCATATCCAACACCTCGGTCGTCGATAATTACCTTATGCGTGTAGTAATCAGGTCCGTCACCAGCGGTACATCCGTGCTTGCAGCCTATAGCAATAGCCTGCTGTCGCGGCAAGCTAGCATCCGTCACCAAATTGTTACACACTATGTGTAGTAATCCGCCATCACCAAAGGCGGGCTGTGAGCCGGCCGATCAAACAGGCGAGGGCAAGATGAAGATTTCCATTCTGGCGGCTGCGGCCGCGCTGACGGCGGGCGCATGTTCTGCGCAGGCCGCCAATATCGAATTCTGGTACGGCAATACCGGCGTCGTCGAAAAGGCGATCCAGGATCAGTGCGCCGCTTTCAATGCAGCGCAGTCCGAGCATCACATCACCTGCGTCGGACAGGGCAGCTATGAGGTGTCGATGCAGAAGGCGATCGCCGCCTTCCGCGCCAAGAACCATCCCGTCCTCATCCAGTTCTTCGACGCCGGCACGCTCGACCTGATGCTGTCGGACGCCGTCGTGCCGGTCCAGGAGGAGCTGCCTGACGTCAAATGGGACAATTACATCACCGGCGCTCGCGCTTATTACGAAACCTCGGGCGGCAAGCTCTTCGCCCAGCCCTACAATGCCTCCACGCTGCTCTTCTACACCAACAAGACCGAGCTTCAGAAAGCCGGCGTCACCGAGACGCCCAAGACCTGGGAAGAGATCATCGAGGCCGCACGCAAGCTGAAGGCTTCCGGCCATGCCTGCCCCTTCACCACCGATGGCGATACGTGGCGCGTGCTCGAACAATTCTCGGCCCGCCACGGCCTGCCGATCGCTTCCGAGCACAACGGCTATGACGGCCTCGATGCCGAATATGTCTTCAACACCACCTTCGCCGCCAAGCACCTGCAGAACCTTGTCGATTGGCGCAAGGAAGGCCTCGTCAGGCTGGCGAGCGATACCAAGGCCGGCAATTTCACCGCCGCCTTCAATGCCGGCGAATGCGCGATGATGGAGAATTCCTCCGGCTCCTATACGGCCTCCGCCAAAGCGTTCGACGGCAAATACGAGCTCACCGTCGGCATGGCGCCGATGTACGAGGGCCATGAGCGCCACAACACGTTTGTCGGCGGGGCTTCGATCTATATCATGAAGGGGCACGGCAAGGCGGAGATCAAAGGCGCGAAGGCCTTCCTCGATTTCGTGCGCGATCCCAAGCAGCAGATGGCCTTCACGTCAGCCACCGGCTACGTGCCCGTCACCAACGACGTGATGGAGGCGATCGCCAAGAGCGGCGAGGGCCAATCGCCGAAATATGCGACCGCCGCCGTCGGCATCGGTTCGATGAACGAGCCGCGCACGCCTGACACGCGCGGCATCCGCCTCGGCTTCTACGTCCAATTCCGACAGATCTTCATGGAGGAGACCCAGAAGGCGTTTGCCGGGGAGAAGACCATGCAGGCAGCACTCGACAGCGCCAAGAAGCGCGGCGACGAACTGCTGCGCCGCTTCGAGCAGACCTACAAGGGCGTGAAGCTGCCCTGACCGGACACTCCTCCGTAAGGGACGCGCGGAGCCGCGCGCGCCCCTTACGGTTCTTTCCATGCAGGGCTCCTCCCATGACGTCGGAATCTTCGCTTTTCAGCCATCGCTGGCTGCCGCTTCTTCTGGTGGCGCCGTTCATGCTGCTGATCGTCTTGTTCTTCTATGCGCCGATCTTCCAAGCCTTTTACTGGTCGTTCTTTCTCGAGCGCCCCTTCGGCGGCGGCTCGATGTTCGTCGGCTGGGACAATTTCGCCCGTGTGCTCTCCGATCCGGAATTCTGGGAGGCCGGCTGGCGCACCATCGTCTTCATGGTCACCGGCTCCTCGCTGGCGGTGCTGATCCCGCTGATCCTGGCGGTCGCGGCCGACCGCAAGATCCGCCTCTCGCTGCCGGCTCGCAACGTGCTCGTCTGGCCGAAGGGCGTGGCGGGCGCCTCGATCGGCGTCGTCTTCGCCTTCCTTTTCAATCCTTTCGTCGGCGTGCTTGCGCCGCTCAACTCCATCTTTCCCGGCATCTGGGCACCTGGCATCGATGGCACGGACGCCTTCATCACGCTGATAGCAGCCCATGTCTGGGGCGGCATTCCGTTCAATTTCGTCATACTGCTCGCCGGGCTGCAATCGATCCCGCGCACCATGCACCAGGCGGCCGCCATGGATGGGGCAGGGCCGTGGCGGCGCATCCTCGACGTTCAGCTGCCGCTGATCGCGCCGCAGCTCTTCCTGACGCTGGTGCTGGAATTCACCGAAAGCGTCACCTCCGCCTTCGCCCTGATCGACACAATCACCAAGGGCGGGCCGGGCGGCTCGACGACGCTGCTCGTCTACAAGATCTATACCGACGGCTTTTCCGGCTACGACCTGTCCGGCGCCTCGACACAGACGGCGATCCTGATGGTCTTCATCGTCCTTCTCACCGCCGCCCAGTTCCTCTTCCTCGGCCGGCGCATCAATTACGAGCGGTGACCCATGATCGAAAACGCGCGTTCCCTCAACATCGCCGCCAGCCTCGTCCTCGTCGTCGGCATCCTCTATATTCTTGGGCCGCTCTACCTGACGCTCGCCACCGCCTCGCAATCCTATGAATATATGCTGCGCAACGGGCTGGCATGGATCCCTGGCGACCAGCTGTTCTCCAACATGGCGCGGGTTTTTTCCAAAACCCACATCCCGATCCAGATGCTGAACAGCCTGGCGGTCGCCCTCGGCGATGCGATCGCCACCTGCGTGCTGTCGTTTCTGTCGGCCTATGCCATCGTCTATTTCCGTGTCCGCTGGGCGGGCGTGGCTTTTGCGCTGATCCTCGCGACCATCATGCTGCCGATCGAAATTCGCGTCATCACCACCTATCAGGTGGCGTCGAACGTGTTTTCGCCGGTGAATGCCTTGCTCGACATGACCGGACTGAACGGGCTGATCGCCGATTATTTCGGCGCGCCCGTCAAGCTCGAGTGGAGCCTGCTGAACACGCATTTCGGCCTCATCGCGCCGCTTGTCGCCCACGGCACCGGCACCTTCCTGTTCCGCCAGTTCTTCCTCACCCTGCCGAGAGATCTGTTCAAGGCGGCGCGCATGGATGGGGCGGGGCCGATCCGTTTCCTGTTCGACATCCTGCTGCCGCTGTCGCGCACCAGCTTCGCCGCGCTCTTCGTGCTGACCTTCCTCAGCGGCTGGACGCAATATCTCTGGCCGCTCGTCGCCGCCTCGACATCGGACATGCAGACGGCCGTCGTCGGGCTGGCGCGGCTCGTTCCCGATGCCGATGGGACGGTGCCCGATTTCCCGATGATCATGGCCGCCACCATCGTCGTCTCAATCATCCCGCTGGCGATGATCGCGCTTCTGCAGCGCTATCTCGTCCAGGGCCTCGTTCTCACGGAGAAATAGCCATGAACGCGATCGACATGGCGATCCGCGCCGCTGCCGCCAACATCAAGCTGACAGGCGTCACCAAGGCCTATGATGCCCAGACCGTTGTCATCCCGCCGCTCGATGTCGAGCTCAGGGCCGGCGAATTCACCGTCGTTCTCGGCCCGTCCGGCTGCGGCAAGTCCACGCTCCTGCAGATGATCGCGGGGTTGGAGCGGGTGAGCGCCGGGCAGATCGCGATCGGCGGGCGCCAGGTGCAGGATCTGGAACCGAAACACCGCGGCTGCGCCATGGTGTTCCAGAACTATGCCCTCTATCCGCATATGAGCGTCTTCGACAACATCGCCTACAGCCTAAAGATTTCGGGCATGGCGAAGGCCGAGCGTATCGAGCGGGTCGGGGCGGTGGCGAAGATGCTCGGGCTTTCCGACTATCTCGCCCGCAAGCCGGCGCAATTGTCGGGCGGCCAGCGCCAGCGCGTCGCGATCGGCCGGGCCATCGTGCGCGAACCCGGGGTGCTGCTCTTCGACGAGCCGCTGTCCAACCTCGATGCGCAGCTGCGCCACGACATGCGCGTCGAGCTTGCCGAGCTCCACCGGCGCATCGGCGCCACCACCGTCTTCGTCACCCATGACCAGGTGGAGGCGATGACGCTTGCCGACCGCATCCTCATCCTCAACAAGGGTCGGATCGAGCAGTTCGACACGCCGAAGGCGATCTATCATCACCCGGCTTCCGTCTTCGTGGCGAAATTCATCGGCGCGCCGCCGATGAACATTCTGCCCGTCACCGGCGACGGCGCGGTGCTGAGACTCGCCGACGGACAGGCGGCCGTGCAATCGAAGCTCACCGGCGCCTATCAGCTCGGCATCCGGCCCGAGGATATCCTTTTCGGCGGCAGGGCGGACAGCCACGGGCTCACATCCGCCTTGCGTTTCCGCGAGGACCTCGGCTCACACGCGGTGCTCGCCGCCGAGCTTGCCGGCTCGACCGTCAGGATCGCCACACCCTTCGGGGCCGAGGTCGCCGACCACGCCCAGCTCTCTCTCCATTTCCCGGCCTCCCGCCTGCATCTCTTCGATGCGGCGAGCGGCAGGGCCATACCAGGCGCATTCGGCGCAAATTGAAGGAACGTCCATGAAATACATCGACCACATTGCCGACCCGTCGCGTCCCTGCGCCATCGTCGCCCATCGCGGCGCCTGGCATCATGCTCCCGAAAACAGCCTTGCGGCGATCGAGGCCGCCATTGCCGGCGGCTATGACATCGTCGAGGTGGATATCCGCCAGAGCGCCGACGGCATGCTGTTCATCCTGCATGACGATACGCTGGAGCGCATGGCCGGCATCGACCGCATTCCCGAGGAGATGACGATCGCCGAAATCACCAGCCTCAGGCTGCGCATGGCCGATGGCGGGCCGGACCAGCCGTTCACGACCGAGACCATTCCGACGCTGGAACAGGTGCTCGAAACCGCGCGCGGCCGCATCTTCGTCGATCTCGACCTCAAGGACCGCGAGATGTTCGGCATCGTCGCCGCCAAGGTCAAGGAAATGGGTATGGAAGACCAGGTCGATCTCAAGGCTGCCGCCGGCACGCCGGAGGCGCTCGCCTGGCTTTCCGCGCAAGGCGGCATCGACGGCATTCCCTTCATGGGCCAAGCTTTCTTCCGCGAGGGAAGCGCCGATCAGACGGCCGAGGCGATCCTTTCGATCAGGCCGTTCATGTGCGAGGCCAAGTTCGACCGGTTGGAGACGCTGGCCGGGCAGCACCCGCGCCTGCGCGAGGCCGGCATCTCGCTCTGGGTCAACTCGCTCGATCCGGTCTCCTGCTGCGGCCTGACCGACAGCGCGGCCCTTGCCGATCCCGAGGCGATCTGGGGCCGGATGATGGCATCCGGCATCAGCGTCATCCAGACCGATCAGCCGGCGGCGCTGAAGGCCTATATCGAGGCGCGCCAGAAGTGAGGGAGATTTCCGATGCGCTGTTCTCCGCGCTGATGGAGGATATGCGTGCGGCGGCGGGGGCGGAAATCCTGCCCCGCTTCCTCGGCGTCGCCGCCGAGGGCATCCGCACCAAAACCGCGCCCGATGATCTGGTGACCGATGCCGATCTCGGCGCCGAACGGTGGCTTGGCGAGGCGTTTTCGGCGCGGTTTCGAGAAGCGCTGCTCGTCGGCGAAGAGGCAGTCTCGGCTGATCCCGCGCTGTTGGCGCGGCTTGCCGATGCCGATCTCGCCGTCCTCATCGATCCTGTCGACGGTACCTGGAATTTCGCCCATGGGGTGCCGCTCTTCGGCATGATCGTGGCGATCGTCTCCGGCGGAGAGACCGTGGCCGGGCTGATCCATTACCCCGTCACCGGCGATTTCCTCGCCGCGCGGAAGGGCCTGGGCGCATGGCACATCGCTCGCGACGGCGCGCGAACCCGCCTTGCCGTCGCGCCGCCGTCGCCCGTCGGGGAAATGCACGGCTTCGTGCCGCTGTACATGTTTCCCGCCGAAGACCAGCCGGCCTACGCCCGACACCTGCTGCGCTTTGCCCGCACGACCACCTGGCGCTGCTCGGCCTATGAGTACCGGGCGGTGGCGACAGGGGCGATGAGCTTCTCCCTCAACGCCGAACTCAAACCCTGGGACCACGCCGCCGGCGTCCTGATCCACCGCGAAGCCGGCGGATATGGCGCGCTGCTGACCGGCGAAGCCTATCGGCCGGCGATGACGAAGGGCAGGTTGCTGCTGGCGCCGGATGCGGAGAGCTGGGAGGCGATCCGCAGGGTTTTGGCGGAGGGGTGAGCGGTCGGCGAGGGACACATGCGAGAGAGCCTTGTCCTGGCGGGTTACACCCTGTGGGTTGCTCGCACCTCAGGATAGGGTCATTGGAAAAACCGGCTCTCCGCGGTGCCTCGCGCGCGCCAATCATTCGCGCCATCCCGTCCGCCGACGCAATATTTGGACGAAAGCGCTGCCTCACCCTCCCTCATCCCTGTGCTCGTCACAGGGATCCAGCGCGCCCAAGTCCTTGGGCGCGAGAGACTCTTTGAAAGGTAAGTAAGTCATTCACGGCGCGGACGCGCCGCGGCTGGATTCCTGTGACACCCCTCGGGTCGAAGCCCGAGGACGGGAATGAGGAAGGAGAGGTGGGCGGACACAGCAATGACGGAGGAGAGGTTGGCGGCCACGGGCAATGCAAAAACGCGATTGAAAGCCGGGCAGGACACTGTCATGACGTCTGCGTCTATCCCGCAAAGGAGATCGAGCTTTGGGCGTTGAAATAGTGCGAGTTCCAAGCGATTGGCAACATCCGGTCGATGAGGACGGTGAATATGAGGTGGGAGCTCACCCTCAGCCGTTGTACGAGATGGAGGATCTCAGCAAAACCGCATTCCAGCTCTACGAAAATGTCAGCGAAGGCTCGCCGGTAAGTCCGGTCTTTGCCACACGCGATGCGCTCGCAGAGTGGCTTGCCCAGAACGGCTGGGCCGCAGAAGCTATCGATTTTCTCCTCGTGAACGGGCACGCACCGTCTGGGGTCACCCGCCTGTAAGCAGGCTGCCCATCGATCCTCCAAGCCGCCGCGCCATATCGCGACGCTGTTCATCACTGCTGTCCCATGCCTCGCCGGCCGGCCATGAGCCGCAGCCAGGGCGTCAGGTGAAAGCCGCTCATCAGCAGATACATCGGCACCATTCCGCCGATCGGGAAGGTCTCGGGCGCGGTCATGCAGATCATGTCGGTACTGCCGGTCGCGGCCGTCAGTAATGCCATGATTGCGAAGGTCGGCGCGGCAGCGAGCGACAGCCATTCGGCGGCGGGCAAGCTCCGGGCGGAATCGCCCGGTCTGCCGGCCGCTCCGTCGGCGGCGGCCGATACAGACAGCCATTCGGCTGTATTGAAGGCAGCTCCGCCGCCTTGGGCGGCGTGTTCGCTGCCGCTTTTCGAGCTGTCGCCGGAGAGCAGCATCACCGTCACTCCTTGCCGTAGCGGTCGTGGTGGCGCCACCAGATGCCGGTTTCGTTGCGACCCTTCGGGGCGCGGTCGAGCCATTGGTACACGCCCCAGAGGCCATCCAATCCGCGCGCATAGCTGGAATAGCTATGGTAGACGGCGCCGTCGATGAGCTCGAAGGCGCTGACGCCCGGCCGGTCGCGAACATAGGTGGGTACATCGGTACCGGTCATGGCGGCGATTTGCGTGATCGGCTCGTCGCTGCCGCCTTGTTGCCATTCCTCAATGTTCCGGCTGGGCATCGGTTCGGGGGCGGGCGGTTCGCGGCGGTAATTATATTCCACGCCGCCCAGCCGCTGCTGCTCGTCACTGAACCAGACGCCGAAATCGCTGTTGAAATCGCTGCCGCCGGAGGAGGCCCAGGGGAAGCGCCAGTCCATGCGCTGCCGGAACGCCAGAAGCTTTGCAAGCGGCGCGCGCGAAACGGCCCAGAAGGCGACGTCGTGATTTTCGAGGTGGACGAAGAAGCCGTTGAAACCGTCGGCGATCGAGGAGCAGGAGGGGCAGCCGGCGCTGTAATCCGGTCCGAACATGAAGTGGTAGACGAGAAGTTGCGAGCGCTCGCCGAAGAGATCCTTCAGCGAGGCATCGCCGCTTTCGGTGTCGAAGCGATATTCCTTGTCGATCCTGACGCGGGGCAATTGCTGGCGCTTCAGGGCCAGCGCGTCGCTGTGGCGGGTCAGTTCCTTCTCCTCCTCGAGCAGATCGAGCCTTGCTGCCAGCCACTGCTCGCGTGTTGCATTCAGCTGTGCCGTCATGGGTCTTCTCCTTTGCCTGTCTGTCGTCGTACCATCCGGCGCGGATTGTCTGCCGGTGCCGAGTAGATTACGGCCGGACAGGGGAATGGCGGGAGTGACAAGTGTGACGGGATTTGAATGGACTCGCTGATCACGGCCGCGGCGCTGGCGCTGGCATCGGGCGATGCACTCGGCGCACTGAAGCGGGTGGCGCTACGCGACGACGCGCCGGCGCTGGCATTGCGCGGCATCGCCATGGCGCAGCTCGGCGATCTCGTCCGCGCCAAGGCGCTCTTGAAGAATGCGGCGCGCGCCTTCGGTCCGCGGGAGGCTGTGGCGCGGGCGCGCTGTGTGGTCGCCGAGGCCGAGATCGCGCTTGTCTCGCGCGATCTGACCTGGCCGGTCAAGGCGCTGGACGCGGCGCGCAAGGTGCTGGAAGCGCATGGCGACAGGGTCAACGCCGCCCATGCGGGCAATGTCGCCATTCGCAGGCTGGTGCTGATCGGCCGCCTCGACGAAGCCGAACGCGCGCTCGCAGCGCTCGATCCGACGCCGCTGCCGCCGGCTTTGCGGGCCGCCCACGAGCTGCTGGTATCAGGCATTGCCGTCCGGCGTCTGCGAACCGAGGCGGCACGATCTGCCTTCGACCGGGCGAGGCTTGCCGCGCGCACGGCCGATATCCCCGCTTTGAGGCGGGAGGTCGAAGCCGCCGCGCTGGTGCTCGCCACCCCGACGGCACGGCTGGTGTCGCGCGGGCAGGAGCGTCCGCTGCGGCTTGCGGAGGTGGAAGCCCTGCTTTCCTCCCGCACGCTCGTCGTCGATGCCTGCCGTCATGTGGTGTGGAGCGCGGGCAATGCCGTTTCGCTGGCGACGCGGCCGGTGCTGTTTGCGCTCGCCCGTACGCTCGCCGAAGCCTGGCCGGCGGATGTGGCAAGGGGTACGCTCATCGCACGCGCCTTTCGTGGCAAACATGCCGATGAATCACATCGCGCCCGGCTGCGCGTCGAGATTGGCCGGCTGCGCGCAGCACTTGCCGGACTGGCGGAGGTCTCGGCGACGAAGCGCGGTTTTGCGATTTCGCCACGCGCCGCCGGCGATATCGCCGTGCTGGCGCCGCTCGTCGAAGGTCAGCATGGGGCCGTGCTCGCATTCCTGGCCGATGGTGAGGCGTGGTCGAGCTCGGCCCTGGCGATCGCGCTTGCGGCCAGCCCCCGCACCGTGCAGCGTGCGCTGGATGCCCTTGCCGGCGAAGGCAAGGTGCAGTCGCTCGGGCGCGGTCGTGCACGGCGCTGGATGAGCCCGCCGCTGCCGGGTTTCCCGACGATCTTGTTACTCCCCGGACCGCTGCCGAGCGATTAGGATGAGCCGAACTGGAGGGAAGGAAGCGATGAAAAAATCAGCTGCGAATATCCTGCGTGAATACGGGCCGTTTCCCGGCGCCGAGCGCGTCAACGGCGTCACCTTCGACGGTAGGCACGTCTGGTTCGCCTCCGGCGACAGGCTGAACGCACTCGATCCGGAAAGCGGCGAGGTGGTGCGCTCGATCGAGGTCGCCTCTCATGCCGGAACGGCTTTCGACGGCGAATTCCTCTATCAGATCGCCGAGGATGTCATCCACAAGATCGATCCGAAGACCGGCCGCATCCTTTCCACCATCCCCGCACCCGGCAATGGCGGCGATTCCGGCCTTGCCTGGGCCGAGGGCACGCTCTGGGTGGGCCAGCATCGCGGCCGCAGGATCCACCAGATCGATCCAGAGACCGGCAAGATCCTGCGCACCATCGAGTCCAACCGCGTCGTGACAGGCGTCACCTGGATCGACGGCCAGCTCTGGCATGGCACCTGGGAGGGCGACGACAGCGACGTCAGGCGCATCGATCCGGAAACCGGGGAAGTGCTGGAGCGGCTTGATATGCCGGAAGGCACCGGCGTCTCCGGCCTCGAATCCGACGGCGCCGACCGCTTCTTCTGCGGCGGAGGCGGCAGCGGTAAAATCCGGGCGGTGCGCCGGCCGGGGTGAGGTGGAAGCGCGACCGGGGTGAGCACAAGTGCCACCGGGGGCGGTACCGCCCCCTCCAACACCTCTTGTCGAGAGCGCGGCACTCACCAACGCCCCTCATGCTGAGGTGCGCAGCCCGTAGGGCGGAGCCTCGAAGCACGCCGCAACGGTGCTTCTTGCATTATTCTGACGTCGGCACGCCCGCCTCGTCCTTCGAGGCCCCTGCGGGGCACCTCAGGATGAGGCTCTCTTGGCCGCTCCTTGCATTCTCCGGTGCTGGTGCGCCTGCCGTTTTATGCCGACTGATCCTCATCGAACAAAAGCGCCATGCCGATCGCGTCGATGAACCGGCCGTCGATGCGTGCAGCGCGCCGGATTATGCCCTCGCGCACGAAGCCCAAATTTTCGTAAAGAGCGATCGCCCGGCTGTTGTCTTCGTAAACATCGAGTTCGACTCTGGCGAAACCGGTCTTCTGTGCGGCTCTTAATGTCGTCTCCATCAGCCTTCGTCCCAGACCCTGGCCCCGATAGGCGGGAAGGATTCCCATTCCGAGGTTTCCGCGGTGGGCGTGCGATGGGAAGAAATGCCGGCTGATATCACACCAGCCGACGACCTCTAGACCCGTGACGGCAACGAATTGCGGATTGCCTTTTGCAATCATGCCCATCACGAACTCACGTGTCTGCGGCAGCGGCGTTGCTTCGATCATCGACAGGTATTTTTTCTCCCGCGCGACGATGTCGAGCGTGCGATGAAAGCTGTCGATATGGGCGGCAGCGATCGCTTCGATTCTGACGCCCGACATATCAGGTGACGCTCCTGCGTCCATGTTCTTCTCCTTGGATTGCGCCGGAAGGTGCCAATCTGCGGCTGAGCCGGAGCGCAAGCAAGGGCAATCTTCCGTGGTCAGGCTGAAGCTTGGTAACGAGCGCAATTCATCGTCCGTCAACTTTTGCGTGTCAACTTCCAGGGAAGGGGCGCCATCAAAAGGTTGCGGGTATTGAAGGTCCGGCTCACATCGCACATTACGCTCGTCCTGGTGACGCTCACCTGCGCGGCGGCCGTGTTGCTGTGTGGATTTGCGTGGCTCGCCGCGGTGAAGGTCGATGATCTCTATTTGCGCCGGCAGGCCGACTTCGTCACCCAAGGGTTGGAAGAGCAGATCAATGCGCTTCCCCGGGAACAGGAAAGCGTCACCAAATGGGACGACGCCTTCCTTTATGCCAAGCAGCGGAACCATGAATGGCTGCTTGACAATGTCGGCCGCTGGACGAGCCAATATTTCGGGCACGACAGAACTTATATCTTCGACGATACCAATCGCCTGATGTTTGCCTTCCGCGATGGAACGGACACAATGCCGCCGCGCCTCGGCAGCGACGACGGCCAGGAGATGGCGGCGCTGGCGGGCGAGATGCGCGCTGCTCTCCTCGAGAGCACAAAGCCGGGCGCCGAACCGCTTGGCCAACTCGCCAGGGTCCGCACGATCATGATCGGCAACCGGCCGGCGATAATAAGCGCGCGCCCCATTCTGCCGAGCTCGACAAGGATGCAAATCGAGGCCGGCCAGGAGTTCATCGCCGTCTCGGTCAAGTTTCTCGACGGAAAGGCGGTCGAAAGTATCGCCCATTATGCGCGGCTCGAAGGATTGCATTTTACCGCATCGAAGAGTGATGCACGGGCGCAGGTGCCTGTATCGTCGCATGACGGCGGCACGATCGGCTATCTCGTCTGGCAGCCGATCCGGCCGGGCTTCATGCTGCTTCAGCAGATCGCGCCGGCGGGGCTCGGCTGCCTTGCCCTGCTGATCGCCGCGGTGTTCTGGCTCGGACGAGGACTGCATCGCACCTCGCTGACCCTGCTGGACAGTCAGGCTGAGCTCACCCACCATCGCAACCACCTGGAAGAGATGGTGGCGGATCGAACCGCAGAAATCGAAAGACAGAGGGAAGAGCTGGACCGCCTGCTGGTACACGAGCGCCAGGTGAATGCGCTCCAGCGCCAGTTCGTCGCCATGGCCTCGCACGAATTTCGAACCCCGCTTGCGATCATCGACGCCGCCGCCCAGCGGCTCTGCCGCTCGACGACCAATGTCAGCGGCGAGTACGTTCACGAAAAAGCCGGAGTGATCCGAAGCGCGGTGGTGCGCATGGTCGATCTGATGGAGAGCATCCTTGCCAGTGGCCGGCTCGAAACCGGACAGATCATATTGAAGCGGAGCGAAGGCGATCTGAAAGCCCTGCTCGTCGCCTGCTGCGACAGGCAGCGTGAGCTCAGCCGCTCGCATGTCTTCCATCTCGATCTCGAGCCGATACCTGATCGATTGACCTTCGATCGAAGCGCGATGGAACAGGTCTTCACGAACCTGATTTCCAATGCCGTCAAATATTCGCCCAATGCGCCTGACATTCATGTTCGCGCCGGGGTTGATGAAAAGACGGTGGAAATCGCCATCGCCGATAGCGGCATCGGCATGGATGCCGACGACCTGCCGAAACTGTTTCAACCCTATTACCGGGCCCGCAGCGCCACGGGCATTGCCGGAACCGGCATCGGCCTGAATGTCGTCAAGCAGGTTGTCGAGCTGCATGGCGGCAGCGTCGAGGTGACGAGCGAGCTTGGCACGGGCACAACATTTACCATTTCTCTGCCAATAGAGTCTCTATTGTCGGATCAACAAGTCGCAGCTTGAGGAAGAGCTCATGGTTACAGTCCTGTGCATAGAAGACGAAGTCGAGATCCGGAATCTCCTCGTCGAAGAGTTGAGCGAAGCCGGCTACAAGACGCTCGAGGCCTCGAACGGCGCCGAAGGCCTGGAAATGATCCTGTCGAAATGGCCGGACATCGTCATCAGCGATATTTCCATGCCTGTCATGGACGGGCACCAGCTTCTGGCGGAAATCCAGATCAACCACCCCGAGCTCTCCAACATCCCCTTCATCCTGCTGACGGCGCTGACCGACCGGGAAAACACGCTCGCCGGCCTGCGCGCCGGGGCGGCGGACTACCTGACCAAGCCGCTCGATTTCGATCTGCTGCTCGCCAAGCTCGAAGGCTGCGTGACGCGGCTGGAGAACGACAAGGCGGTCAATCGGTCGTTTTGAGGTGTGGCGTTGAACGGGGTGAGGATGAAGGGCGTGCCGTGCCGCCCCCTCATCCGACCCTGCGGGCCACCTTCTCCCCGGTGGGGAGAAGAGGGGAGCGTGCGGGCACTTTCGTGTTTCCGACCGCGCTTTTTGAGGAAGGCGAGACGCTGCCGCACACCTCTTCTCCCCAGCGGGGAGAAGATGCCGGCAGGCAGATGAGGGGGTGAGCGACGATAGGAGCGAATGCCCGGAGCGTGAGCGAGGGGCAACGGCGAGTGTGTTCACTCTCACCTCCTCTGCCTCCCCAACACCTCCCCCAGCACCTCGAACACCCGCCGATCCAACATCTGCGACACGTTAAACCGCATGAAATTCGTCACCGACTGCGACAGGCTGAAAGCATTGCCGGGGGCGAGCACGATCTTTCTTTCCAGCGCGGCCCGCGCCACGTCGGCCGCATCGAGGCCGTCGGGCAGCCGGCACCAGAGGAACATCCCGGCCGGCGGCTCCAGCCAGGGCGTTATGCCTAAGCCTTTCAGCCGGGCCGAGACCTCGCCCATCGCCCGGGAAAGCCGCTGTCTCAGCGTCTCCATGTGTTTGCGGTAGCTGCCGTCGCTCAAGACGTTCAGCACCAGTTCCGCCGTCAGCCGGCCGCCGCCGAAGGAGGTGGCGATCTTGAGATCGGTCAGTCCGTCGACCCATTCCGGTTTGGCGGCGATAAAGCCGCAGCGGGCCGAGGCTGAGAGCGTCTTCGAAAAGCTGCCGATGTGGATGACCCGCTCGAGCCCGTCGAAGGCGGCAAGGCGTGGCGCCGGCGTATGTTCGAAATCGGCGAAAATATCGTCCTCGATGATGGTGAGGTCGAACTGATCGGCAAGTTTCAGCAGGCGGTGGGCCGTCACCGGCGAAAGCGTTGCGCCCGTCGGATTGTGGATGGCGGAGTTGGTGATGTAGAGGCGCGGCCGGTGTTCGGCGACGACCTGGGCAAAGAGCTCGAAATCGGGACCGGACGGCGTATAGGGCACGCCGACGATCTTTGCCCGATGGGCGCGCAGCAGCGCGTGGAAATTGAAGTAGCAGGGGTCGTCGACCAGCACCGTGTCGCCGGGCTCCAGCAGGAAACGGCAGAGCAGATCGATTGCCTGCGTGCCGGATTCGGCCAGCATGATCTGGTCCGGCGAGGCTTCGATGCCGCGTTCGCCCATGCGCCGCGAAATCAGCTGGCGCAGTGGCGGCAGGCCGAGCGGCGAACCGTAGTCGGCAAGCGCCGGCCCGTCGGCGCGGGCAAGTGTTCTCAGCCCGCGGCGCATGGCTTCGCCGGGTAGCCAGGAGGGCGGCAACCAGCCGCAGCCGGGCTTCAGGTCACTCTCGCCGGCCTCCAGCGATTGCCGCGATATCCAGAACGGGTCGACGGCACGGTCGAGCTTCGGCCCGGCCTCGGCCAGCGCAAAGGGCGCTGCCTGGTTGGCGACATAGAAGCCGGAGCCTGGTCTCGCCAGGATCGCGCCTTCGGCGACCAGGCGCTCATAGGCATCGACCACGGTCGAGGTCGACAGCTTCAACGTCGCCGCCAATCCCCGGACCGAGGGCAGCCTTGCGCCGGGCGTCAGGCTGCGGCCGGCAATGCGCTGCCGGATCGTCGCGATCACCATCTCGACACGTGTGCGTCCTGCCAGTTCTTCGTTCATCTGTACTGCTTTCTGCACCATAACAGTTTGTCGAAATCGTATCAGACTGTCACTGTCCTGGCCATCCGTCCTGATCGATAAAGGCTGAAGCGCGCGGCTTTCGAATTTGATTCAAGTGAGGCGCCTTAGGTCGTTGTTTTCATACATGCTGTCCAAACCTGAGAGCGCTTGGACGGCATGCACCGGGAAGGAAGCGCATAATGGAACGCATGACGGCAGGATGGATCAACGGCTTGGTCGGCGTGGTGATCTTCAGCGGCTCGCTGCCGGCGACGCGCGTCGCGGTGGCGCAGTTCGATCCCGTGTTCCTGACCGTCGCGCGCGCGGCGATCGCCGGGGTCTTGGCGCTCTGCCTGCTGATCATCTTTCGTGAGAAACGGCCGTCAGGGCGTGATATCGTCTCGCTGGTCGTCGTCGCGCTCGGCGTCGTGGTGGGCTTTCCGCTGCTGACGGCGCTGGCACTGCAGCATGTCACCTCGGCCCATTCCATCGTCTTCATCGGCCTGCTGCCGCTGGCAACCGCGACCTTCGGCGTCATCCGCGCCGGCGAGCGGCCAAAGCCGGCCTTCTGGCTCTTTTCCATTCTCGGCAGTGCGCTGGTGGCGGGCTTTGCCTTGGCGCAAGAGGTCACCGCATCGCCGGTCGGCGACGTCCTGATGCTGGCGGCTGTCCTGGTCTGCGGTCTCGGTTACGCCGAAGGCGGCAGGCTGTCGCGCACGCTGGGCGGCTGGCAGGTGATTTCCTGGGCGCTGGTGCTGTCGCTGCCGCTGATGGTCACGGTCGCCTTTCTATACCGGCCAGTGAGTTTTGCCGGCATCGAAATGCCGGCGCTCGTCGGCCTTGCCTATGTCTCGCTGTTCTCCATGCTGATCGGCTTCATCTTCTGGTATCGCGGCCTCTCCCAGGGCGGCATCGCCGCCGTCGGCCAGCTGCAGCTGCTCCAGCCCTTCTTCGGCCTGGCGCTCGCCGCCACCCTGCTGCGTGAGACGGTGACATGGAGCATGCTGGCTGTAACGGTCGCCGTTATTCTGTGCGTGGCGGGGGCGAGGAGATTTGCACGGTAGGGCTTGCGCCGGCCTCCGCCGGTCACAAAGCCGCCGCGCAATCGTCAGCAAATAGCCCTGTTACCGCCGCATCCTGCCCTTTTCAGGCTTCATCGTCGCGACCTCGCCGGCCTTTTCAGCGGCCGAGCGATCGACCGAGGCGGTCTTGCTGCCGTCAAATCACGCACGTGAAAAGGAACGAATATGATCACTCGTTACACACCTGTCGCAATGATGACCGCTGCAGTCTTCAGCCTGCTGGCGTTCAGCCCGGCTTCGGCTGTCGAGATGGCCCAAGCAGGGCAGCAGCCGGCCGCGCAGGGCCAGGCGCCGATGCAGGGGCAGAGCGGCGGCACGGCTGCGCCGGCGGCCGTCAGCGATCAGAAACTCGAGGCCTTTGCCGTCGCCTACCTGCAGGTCGATAAGGTCCGGCAGCAATATTCGGCCAAGATCGACGCGACGAAGGACGAGGCCGCCAAGCAAAAACTGCAGGAAGAGGCCAAGAAGGAGATGGTCGAAACCGTCCAGTCCTCCAACGACATCTCGGTTGAGGAATATTCCTCGATCCTGACGGCCGCGCAGAGCGACCCGGCTCTCGCCAAGAAGGTCCTGGACAAGATCGGAACACCGCCGCCGGCGCAGTCGCAACAGCAGCAATAGGCAGCGCGGCCCTGTAACATCCCTAAGTCGGACGAAGGGGCGGGCAAGCTGAAAGTCCATGCGGCGAGTGGGCGCGAAATCCCACTTGCCGATCTCCCCCTTGTGGGGGAGATGCCGGGCAGGCCAGAGGGGGCCACACACACCGTCCGATAAGACAATCCGCCTTCTACCGCACGTCAAGCCGCCGACGTCGAGCCTGTGACACCCGCCAGCGTCACATCCGTCACCCCGCCTGACGATTCGAAGTCGAAGATCTTTTGCGTCACCAGCGCTGCCGCACCCCGCGCCCAGGAATTGTCTTCCCAGTCGGGCAAAAGCGGCGGGGCGGTGCGGAAGGTGCGGGCGGTGAGGGCTTCGCGCAGCGGCGTGAGGAAGGCCTCGCCGAGGGAGACGGCTTCGCCGCCGGCGACGATGACTTCGGGGTCGGTGATGTTGACGAGGTTGGCGAGCGCGGTGCCGATGCCGCGGCCGGAATCTCCGACGAGGGTGAGGGCGGTGGCATCGCCTGAGGCGAGGGCGGTGCGCAGTTCCGGCAGGCCGAGGTCCTCGCGGCCGGTCGTTTCGCGCCAGCGGCGCAGCATCGACAGTTCGGAGTGATAGGCCATGAGACAGCCGCGCTTGCCGCATTCGCAGAGGCGGCCGCCTTCCTCGAACAGCGTGTGGCCGAACTTGCCGGCCGCGCCGTTGGCGCCGCGATAGAGCTTGCCGTCGATGACGAGCGCACAGCTGATGCCGACGCCGACGGCGAGCACCGCCATGTTGCGGTGCTGGCGGCCGAGGCCGAAGAGCTGCTGGGCGATGGCGTAGGCGTTGGTATCGTCCTCCAGCCAGACCGGCACATGGACGCGGGCGGCCACCAGCGAGGCGAGCGGCACGTTGTCCCATTGGAAGCGGTGGCTGCGCACGCAGGCGGTCTGCTCGTGGTTGATGACGCCGGGCATGGAGATGCCGATGCCGGCGAGCTTTGCCTTCGGCCGGCCAGCGAGCTTGACGAGCTCGGGCACGGTGCTCGCCAGCAGATCCGCGACATAGTCAGGATCGTGGCCCTCCAGGCCGACGCGCATGGCGGCGACGGGATTGGTGGCGAGATCGGTCGCCACGCATTCCACCGAATCCACCATCAGCTTGAAGCCGAGGGCGAGCGAGTGCTCGTAATTGATCTCGACGGGGATCGGCCGGCGGCCGGCGAGGCCGGGCACCGCCTTGCCCTCGGTGACGATGCCTTCCTCCAGAAGATCGGCGACGACGAAGGTGACGGCGGCCGGGGAGAGGCCGATGACGGTGGCGATATCGGCGCGGCTCCTCGGCCCTTCGCGTCTGAGAAGGTTGAGGATGAGGCGTCGGTTCATGGCTCTCGCCGTGGTCTGGTCGCCTTTCAGCTTCACGATGCATTCCTTAATTTTGTAAATTAATTATTGCGGGCTCGCTCAATCTATGCATAAGTTCGCCCGCCGATCAACTGAAGCCGGGGCGAATGTACGCCGGGCATCGCAGGGCGACCGGCGCGTTGAATGCCTGATCGAGCGCGTTCCAAGGAGGGGGCCGCTTGGGCCGGGCGGTGTCGATCGATCAACTGGGAGGAATTCAATGGCATTTTCGAAGCAATTTCCCGAAACCACCCGCAGAAGCTTCCTGAAAGGGGCGGGCGCTGTTTCCGCGGCCGCGGTCACCGGTGCGGCCACCGGCGGCTTTCCGATCCCGGCGATCGCGCAGGCGCAGG
Source organism: Rhizobium sp. M1 (assembly GCF_002531805.1). NCBI lineage: Bacteria > Pseudomonadati > Pseudomonadota > Alphaproteobacteria > Hyphomicrobiales > Rhizobiaceae > Rhizobium > Rhizobium sp. M1. Next base: position 46,957 of record NZ_NWSW01000038.1, read on the forward strand.
AGGTCACGATGATCTCGGCCGAAAACAACGGTGCGGCACTCGACGCGCTGAAGGCGATCGCGGCGGGCTTCACCAAGGAATCCGGCGTCAACGTCGTCATCAACAATATGGATCACGAGGCGCACAAGACGGCGATCCGCAACTATCTCGTTGCCGGCGCGCCGGATGTCTGCTCCTGGTTTTCGGGCAACCGCATGCGCGCCTTCGTCAAGCGCGGCCTGTTCGACGATATTTCCGACCTGTTCGAGAAGGAAAAATACAAGGACGTGCTGGGGGCGACGGCCGGCGCCGTCACCGAGGACGGCAAGCAATACGGCCTCCCCACCGGCGGCACGCTCTGGGGCATGTTCTACCGCAAGGATGTGTTCGAGCAGCATGGCCTGACGGTGCCGAAGACGGCCGACGACTTCATGGCCTATGGCGACAAGTGCAAGGCGGCCGGCATCACGCCGATCGCGATCGGCACCAAGGAATTGTGGCCTTCGGCCGGCTGGTTCGACCAGATGAACCTGCGCATCAACGGCCTCGACAAGCACATGGCGCTGATGAACGGCGAGATGAGCTATCTCGATCCGGCGCTGACTGATGTCTTCGACCAGTGGGAGGCGATGATCGGCAAGGGCTTCTTCACGCCGAACCACACCTCCTTCGGCTGGCAGGAGGCCGCAGCCCTTCTGGCGCAGAAGAAGGCCGGCATGATGAACCTCGGCGCCTTCTTGCGTTCGGCCTTCACCGAAGCGGATCTGCCGCAGCTCGCCTATGCCACCTTCCCGGTGCTCGACGCCAAGGTCGGCCATTTCGAGGAGTTCTCGGTCAATTCGATCCACATTCCCGCCAAGGCTAGGAATAAGCAGGGCGCGCGCGATTTCCTCGCCTATTTCTACAGGCCGGAAAACCTCGCGGCCTATCTGGAGCCGGGCGGCAACGTGCCGCCGCGCCACGATCTGCCGCCGAGCAAGGATCCGCTCGTCAACGTCGCCGTCGAGACGATGAAAACGGTGCAGGGCACCTCGCAATATTACGACCGCGACAGCGACCCCGACATGGCCCAGGCCGGCCTCGTCGGTTTCCAGGAGTTCATGGCCAAGCCCGACCGGCGCAAGGCCATCCTGACGCGGCTCGAGGGGACGCGGAAGCGGATTTATAAGATCTAGGTCCGGAACGTGTTTGGCGTTTGCCCCTCACCCTAACCCTCTCCCCGCTTGCGGGGAGAGGGGACGTGCCCTGCGAGAGGTGAGCGGGGAAGCGAGAGGTTGCGCCTTGTTCCCTTCGCCCCGCGCGCGGGGAGAAGGTGGCGGCAGCCGGATGAGGGGCAGCCCCACGTGGGCAGGCGGATGAGGGCACGCTTCGCCGCTTGCTCCTGTCGTAAACAAGGTTCTCAAGATGCAGACATTATGGCGCCGCCAGCGTTGGTGGCTTACCCCGACTTTGCTCATCGCGCCTGGTATCGCGCTGTTCTTCACCGTCATCCTGCTCTCGGCGGTCAGGAGCGTCTGGATCAGCTTTCACGAATGGGACGGGTTCGGGCCGATGGTGTGGATCGGGCTCGGCAATTACGTCGAGCTCTACAGCGATCCGCAATTCTACGTGTCGCTGAAGAACAATCTGATCTGGCTCGTGATGTTCATGGCCGCACCGCCGATCGGGCTCGCCATTGCGCTCTTGGTCAACCAGAAGATCGCCGGCATGCGCTTCCTGAAGTCGCTGTTCTTCATTCCGCTGGTGCTTGCGTCCGTCACCGTCGGCGTCGTCTTCACCTGGGTCTATACGCCGGAGTTCGGGCTGCTGGCGCTGATCTTCCGAGCCTTCGGCGCGGTGGCGCCGGCCGTGCTTTCCGACGAGCATTTCGTCACCTTCGCCATCGTCATCGCCGCCCTCTGGCCGCAGATCACCTTCTGCATGGTGCTTTATCTCGCCGGTCTCAACAATCTGAGCGAAGAGCTGATCGGGGCAGGGCGCGTCGATGGCGCCAGGGGCTGGAACATGCTGCGCCACATCGTGCTGCCGCAGCTGACGCAGGTCACCTTCATCGCCATTGCCGTCACAGTCGTCGGCGCGCTTCGCTCCTTCGACATGATCTCGGTGATGACATCGGGCGGGCCGTTCGGATCCTCCTCGGTGCTTGCCTACCAGATGTACGAGCAGTCGATCTTCTCCTACCGCTTCGGCTACGGCGCGGCGATCGCCTCGGTGCTCTTCGTGATCATGGCCGTCTTCATCGCCTGGTATCTCACCCACATCATCCGCAGCGAAGAGAGGGGAGGCTGATGTATCCTCGTCCCATTCCCGAAAGCGCGATCTGGCAGCGCCGGCTCTATGTCTTAACCGTCGTCCTCGTGCTCATCCTCTGGCTCTGCCCGCTCTTTGCGATCATCCTCACTTCTTTCCGCTCGACGGCTGATGTGATGGGCGGCAATCTCTGGGGCTGGCCGACCGAGATCGGCCTCATCGACAATTACCGGGCCGTCTTCACCGACACGCCGATGGCGCGCTATTTCCTGAACAGCCTGATCATCACCATCCCCTCGGTGATCGGCGTGCTGACGCTGTCGACCCTCGCGGGCTTCGTGCTGTCGCGCTACCGCTTTCGCGGCAACATGCTGATCTTCGCGCTCTTCGTCGGCGGCAACTTCCTGCCGCACCAGATCATGATGATCCCGGTGCGCGACCTGATGGTGCGGCTCGACCTGATCGATACGACGGTGGCGCTGATCATCTTCCACGTCGCCTTCCAGACCGGTTTTGCGACACTCTTCATGCGCAATTTCATCGCGGCCCTGCCGGACGAGCTGTTCCAGGCGGCCCGCGCCGAAGGCGCCTCGCCCTTCCAGACGCTCATCCATGTGGTGATCCCGCTGGTCAGGCCGGCGCTTGCGGCGCTTGCCATCCTGATCTTCACCTTCGTCTGGAACGATTATTTCTGGGCCGTGGTGCTGACCGTCAGCGACAGCGTCAAGCCGGTCACTGCCGGCCTTGCCAATCTGCGCGGCGAATGGGTCTCGGCCTGGAACCTGGTTTCGGCAGGCACGATCATCGTCGCCGTGCCGCCCGTCGTGATGTTCTTCCTGATGCAGCGGCACTTCATCGCCGGCCTCACCATGGGCGCGGTGAAGGGATGAGCCGGCGTCTTCCGTTTCAACAAGAGAGGGCCAGGATATGACCAGTCTCGAACTCCGAGAGATCAACAAGAATTACGGCGCCTATCATGCGCTGCGCGGCATCGATCTCACGGTCGCGCAAGGCGAGTTCATCGTCATGGTCGGGCCCTCCGGCTGCGGCAAGTCCACGCTGCTCAAATCCATCGCCGGCCTGGAGACGATTTCCTCGGGCCAGATCGTCATCAACGGCCGCGATGTGACACGGCAGGAGCCCGGCGATCGCGGCATCGCCATGGTCTTTCAGTCCTACGCGCTTTATCCGCATATGACGGTGGCCGAAAACATGGGCTTTGGCCTGCGCATGGCCAAGCGGCCGAAGGCCGAGATCGATGCCGCGGTCGCCCGCGCCGCCAAGATCCTGAGGATCAGCGACCAGCTCGACAAACGGCCGAAGCAGCTTTCCGGCGGCCAGCGCCAGCGCGTGGCGATCGGCCGGGCGATCACCCGCTCGCCCGAGGTTTTCCTGTTCGACGAGCCGCTGTCGAACCTCGATGCGGCGCTCAGAACCCAGATGCGGGTCGAGCTCAGCAGCCTGCATGCCGAGCTCGGCGCCACCATGGTCTACGTCACCCACGACCAGGTGGAGGCGATGACCATGGCAAGCCGCATCGTCGTGCTCAATCAGGGCATCATCGAGCAGGTCGGCTCGCCGCTGGAGCTTTACCGCAATCCCGACAATCTCTTCGTCGCCGGCTTCCTCGGCGCCCCGCGCATGAATTTCCTCGGCGTCACCGTCGATGCCGTCTCCGGCCGAGATGTCACCGTTTCCGCGCCGGGCCTGTCGCCGCTGACGGTGGAGCTCGCCCAGCCGGCGACGCTGGTCAAGGGCGCCGGCCTGACGCTCGGCGTGCGCCCGGAGGCGATCTCGGTGGTGGCCGAGGGCAGCGAGAGCGGCGCGGTGCATGGCGAGGTGCGCCTCGTCGAGCATCTCGGCCGCGAGACCATTCTCTATGTCGATGCCGGCAGTCTCAGCACCATCGCGTCGGAAAGCGGCACCGGCAACATCACCGCCCAGCTCAGCTACGTCGCGCCCTTTGCCGCCGGCCAGAAGGTGGCGCTGAAGCTCGATGCGCGCGAGCTCTATCTCTTCTCTCCCGATGGCGGCCGCACGATCAGTGCCCGCAAGACCATCCTCGACAAATAGGAAAGACAACCCCGTGTCCGACAAGACCCTCTCCGTATGGAACACCGTCAAGACCGACCGCTTTCTCGTCGGCGTCCCGCATTATCCCGAACATGTCGACGAAAGCTATTGGGAGCGCGATGTCGAGCGCATGGCGAAAGCCGGCTTCAATGTGGTGCGCATGGCCGAGTTCGCCTGGCACATTCTCGAGCCGAAGCTCGGCACCTACAATTTCGATCTCTTCGACCGCGCCATCGCGATCCTTGGCCGCCACGGCATCGATACGATCATGTGCACGCCGACGGCGACGCCGCCGCGCTGGCTGACCGCTGCCCACCCTGAAATTTTAAGGGTCGACGGCAAGGGCCGGCCGATGAGTCACGGCTCGCGCCAGCATTGCGACACCGCAAGCCCGGTCTTCCGCGAGCACAGCAAGCGCATCACCAAGGCGATGGCCGAGCACTACCGCGACAACCCTTTCGTCGTCGGCTGGCAGACCGACAATGAGCTCAACACCAGCATGCCGGAGAGCTTCTCCAAGGCGACACTCAGCGAGTTCCAGCTGTTCCTTGCCGATCAATACGGCGAGATCGCCAGGCTCAACCAGGCCTGGGGCGGCGATTTCTGGGCGACGGCCTATGACAGCTTCGACCAGGTGGTGCTGCCGATCGAATTCGGCCCGACCTTCCCGAGCCCCGGCCACCTGCAGGACTACCACCGCTTCCTCGCCTTCTCGACGGCGCGCTTCCAGCACGATCAGGTGGAGATCCTGCGCGCGGTCAAACCCTCCTGGTTCGTCTTCCACAATCTCGGCGGCTTGCGAGATATCGATTTCCGCGGCCAGTTCAGCAAGGATCTCGATTTCGTCGGCTACGACATCTATCCGATGCTCTATGACGAGTTCATGCGGCTCGGCAACCACGCCAAGGTGCAGGCGCTGCATCTCGATATCTGCCGCGGCTTCTCCGGCAATTACATCGTGCCCGAGCAGCAATCGGGCTTCGGCAGCCAGCCGGGCTTCTGCACGCTGACGCCGGAGCCGGGGGAGCTGCGCCGCATGGCGCTTTCCTCGGTCGCACACGGGGCCGACGGCCTGATGTTCTTCCGCTGGCGGCCGGCCCATTTCGGCGCCGAAATCTACTGGATGGGCATCATCGACCATGACGATATCGGCCGCCACCGCTATGAGGAGGCCAGGCGCTTCGCCGCCGAGATGATCGCGCTGCAACCCAAGATCCTCGGCACCTATGTGCGCATGGATGTCGGCATCGCCGGCTCCGATTTCGACAATCAGGAAGCCCACAAGACCTATCCGATCGGCCTGCCGAGCCCGCAGGACGATGCGATCCTCATGCACCAATATTGCTACGACCGCGGCATCGCCTGCGGCTTCATCCATCCCGAGGACGATCTCTCCAGGCTGAAGCTCTTCTACGTCCCCCACTGGGTGATGTGGAAGGACGAGTGGACGGCGAGGCTCGAAGCCTTCGCGGCCTCCGGCGGCACCGTCGTCATCGGCGCGCGCACCGGCACCCGCACGCAAGACAACCACGTCATCCGCGAAACCGCGCCGGGCACCGCACTTTCCAAGCTCACCGGCGTACGCGTCGAGGATTTCGGCCGCCTGGCCGCCCCCGGCGCCAATGGCCTGTTCGACGTGATGGAACGCTCCGGCGGCCTCGTCATCCCGCCGAACAAACCGGCCGAATCCCACCGCCGCCAGCGCCGCTTCAAGATCGGCAACCGCGAACTGCCCGCCGGCCATTTCTACGAAAACCTCACCATCGAGCCCGACGTCGAGATCATCGCCGCCTGGTCCAACCGCTACGCCGAAGGCCAGCCGATGGCGACTTCCCGCAAGGTTGGCAAGGGGCAGGTGGTCTATCTCGGCACCTACCTGACGCCGGAGCTGACCGACGCGCTGACCGAACGCCTGTTCCCGCAAGCCGGCATCGAGCCGCTGGTGGGCGGCCTGCCCGAAGGCGTCGAGGTGACGATGCGGATGAACGACGAGCGGCAGTTGCTCTTCGTGCAGAATTACACCGACCAGCCCGCATCGATCGGCGGCGTGCCGGCCGGGCGGGATCTGCTGGATGGGGAGAGGCCGGTGAGGGGCACGCTCGAGCTTGGCGGCTATGGCTGTGCGATTGTTGAGTTGGAGGGGTGAGGGGCGGCGCATAGGACGCTGATAGTATAAGATGTGCCGTGTGGCCCCCTCATCCGACCCTGCGGGCCACCTTCTCCCCGCTGGGGAGACGAGAGGGAGAATGCAGCTTCGCCATCGATCCTATTGAACGGAGTGTCCTTGAGCAGGCCGGTTCATTTGGGCAGTTTCGGCGCGCCTTGCTCCCTCTTCTCCCCAGCGGGGAGAAGGTGGCCCGCAGGGTCGGATGAGGGGGCCACACGGCACGCCGGCGCTTACATAAGTCCGACCGATATAGCGCCTGCCTCCGACCAAACAGCGGACAATGCACTTTAAGCGCCCGCTCGTCCTTCGGGGCCTCTGCGGGGTACCTCAGCAACCGTGTTGTTGCGGCTCGCTCCAAGGT
>NZ_NWSW01000039.1:0-50365 GCF_002531805.1 Rhizobium sp. M1
TTGGTAGAACGCGGATCCGATGACGAACGGTCAGGTGGCCTCCGTTCCGTTCGTTTCATGAACCGGCATCATGCAGACTGCTTTCTGCCGCTTGTAACCAGGGATCAGCAAACACCATGCCAACTGCTCCGACGCGCCAAGAAGATCATTTTCTTTTATCAATGGGCGGGTTGAGGGCAGGTTGATGTGGATTTGACGGAGAGACGGTCGAACAAAACGTTCCAATCACGACAAACCTGACAAAAGTGGCGGATGCCCGACATTTGCGAGAAATGTCGACGGTTGCGCTGGGGACAAGGGAATTCACGTGGACTTCAAATCGCGCCAAGGATCATGTGCCTGTTCGTGGCTAAGGGGCGTTACCCGGAAAATCAAAACTCGCGGAGCTCTCCGCTATTCCATATCGCGCCGCGATATCTTCGAGCGCTTCCTGAAAGACGGCCGCGTCGAAGTGGACTCCACATGTTGAGCGGGCAATCAAGCCCCAGGCGTTAAGAAAAAATAGCCTGTTTGCTGAAGGTGACGAGGGCGCGACATACTCCTCATCTGATGATGTCTATAAAAGAGGATTTTGAACCGGATCCTGAGATATCGGACGCCGGGATCGCCTGGCATCGGCTTCGCGGCGCACGGTTTCGTGTTGAAGGTCGGAAAGCTGGATGATCCACGGCGCTCCGGTGCATAACTGGCGAGCGGGAAGGACACCGCTGCTGACCATCCGGTAGGCGGTAGCTCGACTCACCTTTAGAATGTCGGCGGCCTCGTCGAGGGTTCTCTCACCGCGTTCGGCCCGTTCACCTTCTCGATAGACGGAGACGCCGTGGATGTTGCGAAGACTGCAGACGTGGCTTCGCGTCCAGCTGGCGCCATGCCCTGTCCGCTTGCCGGATCGATTCAAGATCGCTGCGATCGACAAATCGGGCAACTGCCTCGCCAAGTTGCGAACGAGATCGACAACATCAGCCTTAACTGCCCAGCGGGTCTGGCCGATCTTGTTTTTCTTCACCGTCATCCGGGTGTGATCGCCACCCTGCCAATGAATGACGAGCGCCAATGTGTCGTCAACGGTATCGACAATGATTTCTTTGATCAGCAGCCGAATGATCTTTTGGCGTGTCTCGATAGACGCGTCGGGACCTGTGCCATGCCTTACTATAGATCGCTACCGAGCATCATCAATCTTGTACGGTCGTCGGCCGATAAAGCAGGCGTGTTACGGTCGGTCGAGAGCATCTCGAACTGGACCTCGAGATCACGCAATAGGATCAGCTTCTCATTCCAGCGCCGCTCCAGTTCGCCGGCGACCAACCGATTGCCCGGATCGACAGCATCATACTGGCGGCGCGCCCTGGCAGCCTCGTATTGTGCTTGCTTGATTAAGTTCTCGAGTTGCTGTTGATTGTCGCTATGACGCTGCGTGTGCGCCTCCATTGCCCGCAAGGCCGCCTCGATTCCCGGAGGTTGCAATCGCTCGAGCACCTCCTGCGCCACGGCCCGATCGACCCGCATGCCGCCGAACCCGATACAGTTGCCGACCGCCATGGCGCCGAACGTGCCGCGACAAACATATCGCTGCGCCGCCTTTCCCGGAGTATTGAATGTGCAATCGGCGACCGCAGCGACCGCAACGGAATAGTCAGGCAACAAAGCTTGGCGCGCAGTTCAACGAGTTTGGTTGCCGAAAGGCGCGGCGCAGCTACGATCTCGATCGAACTTGCCGCAGGATCAAACATCCATGCCGGAATTTGAAATGAACCACCGTGTGCCAGAATGAGCAGATAGTGAACGCCTTCGTGCTCATGGCTGCCGGTTACCAAGACGGTTTGGTCAACCAGTGGATGGAAGGGATAGGTGACCCTTGCTTCAAACGTCGGAAATCCGGCATTATGAACCCGGCTCGGAAGGCGGCGGCAGGACTTGGGCGACGATCGCGACGCTGCTTCAAACTGCATTTTGCCGCGCGCGGCAAAAGCACGTTTATACTGACCAGCAAACTATGCCGATTAACCGACTTTGCCAACGTTTCCGGCACCATAGCAGCCGCCTAGTCGGCATAGCTTAGGGTCTCTCCGTCGCGAAGGAGAGGACACATGAACGCAACTCAGGATCGCATCGCCCTATGCAGGAAGCTAGTCTACAGTCCACATCGGGACGACGATGCACGTGGCACTCGCTAAGCCTGTTTCGGGATCTGATCGACTGGCATGTCGGCAATGGAATACTCCGCAGGATTTAAGCGAGGTTCACGTCGACCGCTTCCCTGAGCATCGTTTCAAACACTGGAGACCCGACTCGGGCGATTGATCGGCGCTCCGCCGCTCGCCTTTGGCGTTACGGGAGAATGGCTTAATACCGACCGCGCTTCCTATTCAGCGCAGTGAGCACGAGAAGATCGACGATGCTGGCCGGTCCCAAAAACGGGATGGCAGCTTCTAGAAGTCGATTGAACGGACCGGTCGGGACCGGCGTCCGCACGCGGTGCCCCACGGTCTGTGGGCCTCTGAATTCTGTTCTGCAGGTAAAGTCAGCCGACGCCGTCGCGTATCGCGACTTTGGAGCTCGTTGGGTTCGCTCGCCAGCCCCTTCCTCATGCGATGCGGCTCCGCCCCTTGCAAGAAACGCTCCGGCGTCCCAATACTTTTGGCTTTGCTCGACGGCGCTGTATCCCGCAGCTTCGATAGCCTTGCTCCGAAACGCTTCCTGCGGGGTCGTCAACTCCTGCAGTCAGGCGCCTTCCGCCGCTGCGTTATGATCCGTCGGAGCCAGACTTTCAGCGGCTGTTTCCGCCGCTGACTTTATGGCTGCGGACCCTCACGGTTGAACTCTCCAACCCGGATTAGTGCCGGTCGAGTTCGGCTTCGACCTTCTTGCGACTGTTGCCTACGTTCTTCACGGTCTTCTTCACCGCTTCCTTGGAAATGCCTTCCTTCCGGGCTTCGTACTTCACCTCGTGATCCTGACCACCTGCGACGCGAGCACGATCCTGGCTGCGGGCTTTGGATGTGGTTGCCATGGTGAGATCCTCCTAATGTCGGTCCTTACGAACGGGCGCCGATTCAATAAGTTCCGGCCTCCGTTATGGTGAGGCGCGCTTCGGCGATGTCGCGGACGCGCTGCACATGGCCTCGGGCGAGATGGTTCACTTCGACGATGAGATCGCGCAAGGCATATCTGCGACCGCAGTTAATCAGTAGCGGACAATTCTTCCCAGGCAGTTGGTACGGCTCGTCGTGTGCCTATGAGCAAACCCATGGATTGATTGTCATAGAAAGCAGGACTAGAACAACAGCGCTAATGCAGGAGCGCTCGGCATCCGAACGCAGAACAAGATCGCGGCGGAAGCCACGCAAGAGCGTCGTCTGCGAAGAGAAACCAAGCGGCTCGGCAGGTTGCGGCTAACCTCTGACCGAGTCGGCACCACGAAGGAGCCAACCCATCGGGGACAGATCCCCCTCAGCCGCTACATCAACGTGATTTGGAGTTTGGAATGGATCAATTTGCTACCGCCGACAACACCTCCGCAGCCGCTCGTCGCCGCGAAGCCAGGATTGCGAAGGGCTACAGCCTTGAGGACCTGGCCATCGCCACCGGACTTACGGTCGAGGAAATCGCAGCGGCCGAGGAACCCCTTCAGATCGTGCCTCAGCACCACCTCGAGCGCATTGAGCATGTGATCTCATAGCTTCCGTCGCCACCGGCACGCGGTCCCGGTTTAGGGGCCGCAGTCAACCACGGAGGGCGCGGAACGAAAGATCGATGCTCTATGGGACGTCCTAGGCGCATTGATGCTCCGCTTCACGCCGACAGAATGCGCAAACTACTTCAGGGCTGCTGGATATGAGCCGGATTGAACAGGATTTGCTCTAGTCGATATTGCGTCCAATTGAAGTGTCATCCGCCATTTTAAGATAACTGCAGAATCACTTAAAGAGAACATGGCACCAATGATCGCACAAACAACCGGTCCGCTTCTGCCAACCGACGCAGTTCCGATTGTCGCGATGTTCTTCTACGATATGGCGCAACTATCTGCTCGGTGGCTTAGGTAAGCCACCGCCGTTCGCGGCTTGTGGCTACTCATCCTGCCGGGCTGCGCTGTCCGTCGCGTCACGCGCCGCACCCAATCGATCGCGATGCTGATGCCAATGCGGAAGCGCTTGGACGCCGCCCGGCACCACACCCCTCCTGTATCACCGCTTCTACAACTTCTCGCGGTTATTCGAAACAGGTCTCGCCATCCAGCTCAGCCTCCTGACCGGCCAGAAGGATGAATCTGATTTGCGTCATAGGGAATCCTTCTCACGGGTCTACCTAAAATCATCCCGCTCTAAGCTTACGCGCACAACTCGCGGTTCAGCATGAACTCGCAACATCTGTTTTACGGTGCGAGGGTCATACCTCGATGCGATCGTCAAGCAGCCCGATCTGTCAAAGCCGCGACTATCTCTTCCAATGCAAATCTTAGGCTATCACTCAGCTTTCGATCTTTTTGCCAAACGACGACGTAGTGATATGTTGCCCCTGGCTGAAATTCGCGGAATGCAACGTCGAATTCAGCATATTCGCTCGCAATGATCTCGTTCGTAATCGAAACGCCGATCCCTGCCATGACATAGCCAATGTCATGGCCATTGGCGTCATATTCCACGGCGATGTCAGGAGCGGTTCCCATATATCGAAGGGCATTGACGCTCATTTGGTGAGAGGCAATTTGCGGGTCGATATCGATGATCGCCTCACTAGCAAGATCTTCGGCAGTGACAAGCTGCTGTGCCGCAAATCGATGGTTGGCCGGAAAAAGACATACGTTGGTGGCCGAGCCGACGGGCACCCAATCAAGAATGCGCTCATCAAGAGGCAATCGGGAGATGCCAAGATCCGAGCGGCCGTTTAACACATGATCTGCAATCTGCTCATAAGTTCCTGATTTCACCTGAACGGCGTAAGAGCGGCTTCTCTCCCGAATCCTTTTGACCACTTTCGGCAAGGTCGCGAAGGAGAAAGCGCTTGGCGCCGCGATGCCGATCATTCGCGTATCGTTGTTCCGCAGGAAGTCGATTGACGGTCCGATCCGATCAAGTCCGGCAAACGCCGCGTCGATTGTGCGTAGAAATTCCCATGCCTTGACGGTTGGCACCAGTCTGTTGTTTTCCCGGCGGAAGAGCGCGAAGCCGACAGTCTCCTCTAGCTGCTTGATGTTTTGGCTGACCGCCGGCTGGGTTATTCGCAACATCTGCGCTGCGAGCCTTTCCGAGCCGGCGCGCATAACCTCCCGCAATATTTGAAGGTGGCGGATCTTCACTCCGGAGTCGGTGACGTCCATGGCCGGGAATCTCAATCGTGGTCGAGCGACGCGCCTCATAAGCTGCGCTTATCAAAACTTCCTGAATCTTATAAATTGACGGCGGCAAGTCAAAGTATATTTTTGACATACGCCAAACTTAGAGCGCCGGTTAAGCTAATGAATCCAATCTACCCTCGGTTAAATCTCGGCAAGCCCTTTGTATATGTCGGGAGAATACCTTTCCTATTTCGGTGCGCTCGCAAGAATATTGGAGACTTGCATTGTACGCATTTGTAGATCAATTTTTATCTGGATTGAAGAACACACTTTTAGTGTTTGCCTTGAGCTGCGCTTTCGGGACCCTATTAGGTTTGCTTATTGCCGTTCTCCGCAACTCGACCCGTAAGTCGGTTTCATCGTGCATGCGGGCCTACACGGGCATCATCCGGGGTGTTCCGGAACTTCTGATCATCCTCCTGACGTATTTCGGCGGAACCGCCCTTTTGAGCGCGATTGCCGGTGGCTACATCGAGATTAATGCATTTGCGGCCGGTGTCGCGGCACTGACCGTCGTGTTCAGCGGGTACGCCGCGGAAATATTCCGTGGTGCGATCAACGCGGTTGCACCAGGCCAACGAGAGGCTGCAGCGGCGCTCGGGCTTTCGAACGCGCAGATTTGGTTTCTGATCATCATTCCCCAGATGATCCCGATCGCTCTGCCGGCATTCTGTAACCTTTGCATCTCCTTGATAAAGGATACATCGCTGATTTCCGTCGTCGGGCTGACGGATGTCATGCGCGTCGCCTATATAGGCGCAGGCTCACTGCGCGCTCCACTCCCCTTCTATCTCGCAGCGTCTGCAATCTACCTCGCCCTCACAAGCCTGTCCCTTCTTTCGTTCCGGTTATTGGAGCGCCGCTATTCGCTCCCGGCGATGAAAGGTTGAGGCAATGAGCATGACCATCGCGCTTGAAGCGTTTCTCACCCTTCCCCGCGGCCTTCTTCTCACTCTGGTTCTGACATTCGCATCGCTTGCCGCAGGCTTCGCCGTCTCGGTCCCGCTCGCCTTCCTACGGGCATCATCAAATCCGTGGGCTTCCGCGCCCGTGCTGGCATATACCTATGCGTTCCGCGGCACGCCACTTCTGGTTCAGCTTTTCCTGATTTACTACGGGATTGGCCAGCTTCCCCTCGTCCGCCAAAGCTTTCTATGGGCCGTGATGCGAGAGCCGTTCTGGTGCGCCTTCATTGCTTTCACCCTGAACAGCGCCGCCCATACGACAGAAGTTCTGCGCGGCGGGATCCAGGCGGTCCCGCGTGGGCAGATTGAAGCGGCCAAAGCCTTGGGCCTTTCCCGTTTCCACACTGCCCGTCTTATCGTGTTCCCTTTGACCCTCAGGATCGCTCTTCCCGCCTATGCAAATGAGGTGGTTGGAATGCTGAAGGCAAGCTCCCTTGCAAGCACCATCACGCTGCTTGAGGTGACCGGGCTCGCCCGACAGCTGGTGTCGGAGACATTCGCCCCATACGAGGTCTTCATTGCCGCGGGGGCTTTCTATCTGCTGCTTACCCTCTTGATCACGCAAGGTTTCCAGATGCTGGAGACGCGTTGGACGCCGACGGCAAACCGTCCACCGCCGGCGCAACCTGTACCTCGAAGAGCGAACGGAAAGCCGCCTCTCGCCTCGGCTGAAACTTGACGCCAGCCCACATCCCGGACGCCAACAATCAAACTCAGCAATGAAAGGAACATCGTCGTGAAACGAACACTTCTGCTTGCCCTGTCTCTTGTCGTCTGCGCCAACAACGCGGGAGCAATGGACAGGAAGACACTGACAATCGCCTCTGAAGGTGCTTCGCCGCCCTGGAATGCCATCACCCCCCAAGGGGAGCTCGCCGGCTTTGACATCGACGTCGGCCGCGATCTTTGCCGGAGGATGAAGTTCGAGTGCACTTTCGTGCCTCAGGACTGGGACGGAATCATACCGGCGCTCACCGTTGGAAAGTTCGATGCCATCATGTCGGGGATGGCGATAACTGAGAAGCGGAAGAAATCGATCGCTTTTTCCAAGCCCTACGCCGGAGGTTTCAACCAACTTGTCATGCGCAAAGACCTCGATCTTCCGCCCACGGATACGTCGGCCGAGCTCGACCTCACAACTATCGACCCTGAAAAGCAGGCAAAGATCGAGGAGCTTCGAGCCGCTCTCAACGGCAGAACTTTGGGCGTATTGCGATCATCGAATTCGGAAGCGGTGCTCAATGAACTGTTCGGAATGGTCGCGACGATCAGGAGCTACGATTCCCAGGACAACATGCATCTCGATCTCGTAGCTGAGCGCATCGATGGCGGCCTTGCCGACTATTTCACCTGGAAAGCCTTCCTCGACAGCACGGATGGCGGGATTGCAACGCTCTACGGCCCGCAGCTCTCCGGTGGCCTGTAGGGCCCAGGTGTCGGCGTCGGGCTTCGGCAAGACGACGGCGAATTGGTTGCGGCATTCGATAGCGCCATCGAGGCCGCCACGAGCGACGGAACCCTTAAGCGGCTGAGCGAGCAATGGTTCAAGATCGATGTTTCGCCGCAGACATCGAACTAGACACTGGCTCTACGACACGCATTTCCCCCGAAGCCATAGCGCGTGAGCAGTCGGCAGTCCCAAAGATCGAAGGTAGACCACATGTCCGCACCCTTTTCCATTGCTGTCACCGGCCAGTCGCTCATCCGTCATGATCTTCGAGCGATCGGCGATCCACGGCTCGCTGAGATCGCCGAGATCCTCAAAGCAAGCGATGTTGCCTTCACCAATCTCGAGACGACTATCTATGGTCGTCATGGTGGATGGCCGCTCAAAGGCAGCTATTTCGGCGCTGCAACGCCGGATGTCTTGGCCGCGTTGAAGGAGCTCGGTTTCAATAGCCTGGCTCTGGCAAACAACCATGCTTTCGATCTTGGACCGCCGGGGATCCTCTCGACGCTGGAGGAGGTTGCGGCACACAATTTCCTGCATGCCGGCATCGGCCACAACAAGCATCATGCTTCTACGGCACAGAAAATGACGTTCGGATCCCGAAATGTTGCGCTGATTGCCATGGACGCTGGGCCAGGCCCGTCTTTCATGTACGCCGAGGATGCAAGTGAGGGCAGGATAGCAAGGCCCGGCATCAATAGTCTGAAGGTCTCCAGGGTATTCGACCTGGAAGCGGGAACATTCAACTTGCTTCGCTCCATTCAGGAGCGTCTTCTAAGTTCGCCTTGGAGCGCGCGAATTATGCCCAGCCGGAGGATCTGCCTGATCTTCACGGCCAAGACGAAATTGATTTCTATGGAACCGTGTTTCGAAGATCAGATGAGACCGCTCGCCGCATCGTGGTGGACCGGCACAGCGCCTGGGCCCACCTTTCGGCGATCGCGGAAGAAGCGGGCCGAGATACATTCGTCATCGTGTACTTGCATCATCACCATTGGGAGCCGAGCTGGCAGCAAGTCCCCGCCTGGGTCCGCGAATTTGCGCACGATTGCGTGAACGCGGGCGCAGGGCTCTTTGTCAGCCATGGCGCTCCGGTCCTTCAAGCGGTCGAGATATATCGGAATACGCCAATTTTCTACGGCCTTGGCAACTTCCTCTTCCATACGGAAAAGGACGAACAGCAATGGAGCCCGCCGGAGGTGTGGAGGAGCGTCATCGCGACCTGCAATTTTGAATCTAGCGGACGGCTGGAAAATATCCGCTTGCGCCCGATTGTGATCGGTGGAACCGAGGCATTATCGGATCCTGCACGCGATCGCCTCCCCTTCCCTGTGCTTGCCGATGGCAGAATGGCGGCAGATATCCTTGACGATCTTGCCGACCGCAGTGCCGGTTTTGGCACTGTGCTTGACCGAGAGAAGAACGTCGGCCAGATCGTTTGTTAGATGCGGAATAAACCTGCAGTGCGCGACGAGAACTTTACGAACGCTGACCAATTTGCGGCCGCGCTCTTGTTGTCTTTTCATGGGGAAACGTCCTTGTGTTCTTCCATCTCTTCATCGACAATCGAGCTGACGAGGGCAACGACGCGGCTACGCACACGCGGGGAAAGGAGCAAAACGTCGTCTATCAGACGCCGTCCCTCCGCCGTGTAAATATAGGCAATCTTCTCATCAATCTCTGTCATGAATTGCTGGCCCTGAGTGGTTTCGGGATCTGGAAGGCCTTCGAAAAATCTCGAAACAGGGATCTTGAGGCAATTGGCAAGCTCGTAGAGCATCGAAGCGCTGACGCGGTTCTTGCCGCTTTCATATTTTTGCACCTGCTGTAAGCTGACCCCGATGCCGGCGCCAAGATCCCCCAGGGACACATTCGACTGCATTCGGCGGATACGGATTTGCTGTCCGACATGCCGATCAACTGGGTGCACCAACTCGCGCGCTAAATTCGACTGTTCGGCTTGCGCAGGCCTCGAAGTCCGAACCTGTGCTGCTGCATAGCGCTTCATGGTGGACACCCCGATGGCGAGTTTCACGCGGTGCGCCCCCGCGGAATAACTCGCTCAACCCACTGATCGGGGAGTTAGAACACCGTGCTAGACGGCCCTATGGCCTTTAGTTCCGAGGAACCTGGACATACGCCACAGGCTCCTCGACCGAAGGTCAAGGAGTGTGGTGCCGAATCGGCCGACACCAACCGCTAACAGCGGGTTCTAATCCCCAAGGCAGCGCGTACTGCCTCGCGGCCAAACTTAGTGGAAATCCGCCCGCTGCAACCGAATTCTTTACAAAATTCAATAGCTTCGCTTTACGCGCGGACACTTCAAGAGCGAGAGGTCACGCTTCGGGCGGTAAAGTGGTCAGAAAACCAAAGGAGGTGCGATCAGCGGAACGCCCATTGCGAGGATTGTCTGCCCACTCTCCCTGAGGAATAGGCCACCGCAAGCTCCGCCCATAGGGGGTCCTGGGTGAAGCTGGAAAGGGGCCCGCAAGCGTCGATAATGCTCATCTTGCCGAACTGCTCGAGAAGCGTTTCAATTCCCCCACGGCTAAAAGCATTCAACAGCGAAAACGGCTCGCACGGCGAGGAGATGATGCGATGGCCCCAAACCCCCGGCCGTTCGTCGTTTGACAGGGCGTTGAGAAGCTGTGTGTCACGATGGTTGCTCCTCAACGCCTCGCAGAATGCCCAGCGCATCAACGGATAATAGATCGTATGCCGACTTCCACCTAGGACACGCACGCCAGGCAGGATCGACGTTACGATGAACATCAGCAGAAGGTTCGGAACGATCTGGCCAGTTCTCAGGGCCTCCACAAGACTTGGCGGCGAGAATTCAACACGGACATCATCTGTCGCCTTCGACCGGAGGACCCTGCCATCCAGCCAAAGTGGAAAAAGCCGCCCTTCGAGCCGGGTTCATCCGCGGAGCCAAGCTCGGTGTGATCACAAGGCAACAGGATCGGAGCAAGTCACAAACGGAATGCCATAAAGCGCGACATTTTGATCGTCCGAAACCAAATACGCTCCCTCCACCACGGCTTGCGCCATGAGCAGATGATCGAAAGGATCGCGGTGATGAAGTGGAAGAGCAGCGAGAGCGATAAGATGCGCGTCCGAGATATCCAGCCGGTCGAAACCTTGATCCGGCAAAATCGCAACAATCTCTTCGAGATCGGCATCAAGTTTGCCGATGCGCAGCTTCACAGTGATTTCCCAAAGGGAGACAGCACTGACGAGGACATCATTCTCGGGATCGCCGATAAGGCGACGCGCATGGTTCCCTAGCTTCTCGTCGTCGTTCAGCCACCACAGCAAGGCATGTGTATCGAGCAGCAGCCTCACGTCCCGTCTTCCATGGACTTCAGAACATCCGCCGGCAGACCATCGAAGTCATCGGCAACTTTGATCTTTCCGCGCAACGCGCCTGGTTTCCGCATGACGGCGCCGGCTGACGGCGGGCCGATTTCGGCGACAACCTTGTGATGCGACGTCAGGACGAACCGCTGGCCGTCTTCGACCTGCTTGAGGAAAGACGTCAGGTTGCCGCGAAATTCCCGCACGCCGACACGGCGGGGAGATGGTATCTGCTGCCGAGATTGGGTCATGGCGAAGCTCCGTTTCAACGGCAAATGTGTACACAATTTTTGCGAAATGCAAGCATCTCCTTCAGCCGTATGGACAGATGGCGCTTACGCGCCATCTCCCGCCGCTTGCCAAAACGGAGATGCCAAGTCGGCGGGCCTTGTCGGCCAGATTGCCGGTAATGCCGGAGCCGGGGAAGATGACGACGCCAGCCGGCATGACCGAGAGCATGTCGTCATTGCGGCGGAACGGTGCGGCCTTTGCGTGCTTCGTCCAGTTCGGCTTGAAGGCGATCTGTATCACCTTGCGCGCTTCTGCCCAGCAGGCAGCGATACGTTCGGCGCCCTTCGGCGAGCCGCCGTGCAGCAGCACCATGTCGGGATATTTGGCGAGGGCTTGATCGAGTTTCGCCCAGATTCGTTCGTGATCATTGTAGTCGATGCCGCCGCCGAAGGCGATCTTGGTGCCTGCCGGGATCAGCACTTCGGTCTCGGCGCGCCGGCGGGCGGATAGAAAGTCTCTGGAGTCGATCATCGCCGCGGTCATGTCGGCGTGGCTGACCTTGGAGCCCGTCCGCGGCCGCAATGCCGAGCCGCATTGGGTTCGAAGAGGTCGCCCGCATAGGCGCGCATGAACTCGAAGGCATTGCGGCGCTCAAGCAGCGTGATGCCTTCGGCAACGAGGCGCTCCAACTCGACACTCTTGACCTCCGAGCCGTCCTGCTCGCGCTGACCGTTGCGTTGGCTATCCCCATTACGCTGAAGCTCACGCTGGATGCGCTCGCCGGCGCGGTGGAAGAGATTGACCGTCGACCACAGGAGGTCTTCGAGATCGGACTCCAGGCGGGTATCGCCGAGCATTTCGAATAGAGCATCGAACATGGCGGTCAGCGCCGACTGGAAGCACCGCGCGGTCGTAGACACGATTGCGTGGCTCGGTCACGCGAAGCCGGTAAACGCTCGAGAAATCGAGGTCGCGGGCGACGAAGATCGAAACGAGTTCACCCTGATGCTTCATGAGGGTCGGCGGAATGTTGATCGATTGCTCGACGGCGATCGCCGCGGCCTGCTGACCGGCACTGGCGGTGTTTTGCGCGTCGACATCACCGTCCTGCAGCCGGCTGCTGGCATAGGAACTGGCATCGCCGACAATCGACAGGAGCATTGCGCTGCCGAACCGCTCCCACCAATGAGTGTCCACATAACCATCGATGCCGGCCCGGCCGAGCGCATCGGTTGCCGGCGACGCCAAAGTGATGATCACGCCTTTCGGCGTCTTCGCCCGGTTCCAAAGGACGAACAGGCGCTTTTGTCCACGCCGAATGCCGCCGCGATATTCTCCGACGATCTGCGTGCCTTTTTCCATCAACACCACGCGGCTGTTATCTGAGAGAACGTCCCGGTTGATGACGCAGCTCGTGAACCCCGGCTGATCGGAGGAGAGCGCGGTCTCGAGAACGCAAGGAATGGATGTCCCCATGGCGACGATGAAATCACGATTGCCCAACGTGCCGGCACGCGATCCCTGCAATTGCGTCGGTGTCAGCAAGCGGTTGAAGCGCTGGTCATCGTTTTCGCCCTGCGAGGCGAAGCCGCCGGGATTGGCGCCGAACGGCACGTAATTCGAGGCCTGATCCGACGCCTCGCCCTGATCCTGCCGCCGCGTTGCCGGCGATTTCTCGCCGCCATAGGCGATGACCGGCGCACGACGGGCAGCATCGAGCAGCTTGTCGCCGTCGGTCGGCGCCTGCTCGGCGGCGACAGGCGTCGGGAGTTGGACCTGTGGAAGAGGCGCTACCGGCTGGACCGGCTCCTTGGTCGGTTCGAAATCCGATGTCTGCCGGATGACAACGCGCTCCGGCTGGGCACCGTCTGACGGCTTGTCCCGCCCTCGCATCGACCAGAGAGCGAACGTGACAAAGACGACGATCGCCAAGGCGAAAGCGCCGCGTTTGAGGATCGGGTTATTGTCGAGCCGGCTGCCGGCCGACGTCTCGGCACGCTCGCCCGGGATCTGGGTAATCTCTTCCTCGGCCGTTGTCATAGACCGCTTGCGGTTCGAGCACCTGGGACCCTTGCGCCGTATAACGCCAGTTGCGCGGTCCATAAGCTTCGTGAAGGGCAAGCACGCGATCAGCCTCGCCGGCCTGTGCCGCCCGCGCGCGCGCAGCTGCTTCCTGCCGGCGCCGCTCCGCCTCATCAGCGGGATAGCGGTATTTTACATAGAAATAGGTGTTCTGACCGGCTTCGACGCTGCCGTCGCGGACGGTGAGTTCCATCTGATAGCTGCGGGTCGAGCCGTCCCGTCGTGTCGTCACGACCGAGATATTCGTCACCGACTGATTTTCCCTGGGCTTCAGGAACAGGATGTTGCCGGCCGGCGCCACTTCCCAAGCAACGCTGTTGCCAAGCGCCACATGAGCGATTTCCTCGTCGGCGGCGAATTCGATTTGCACCGAAGACCGCAGTGTGCCGACGACTTTGGTGATGTTATAGGGCTGGTAGTCGACGAAACGGATGCGGCTGTCCTGCACGGCGCCGCGCGGCGTCTCGAGGGCGAGCGCTGCAGACGAAAACCCGGTGGCCAGGATGAGCGGAAGGAGAAAGCGGGGTCTCAATTGATGGCCTCCGGATCGGCGCGATATTCGCTGACGACGAAGCCGAGCGGATTGGTCAGCCGGTCGGTCGAGAACATCGGAGCGTTGGCATAGGAGAAGGTCAGGGTCGCAACCCAGTGCGTGGTGCTCACCTCGTCACCGCGGGTCACGGTCCTCATATAGCGGACGGATGCCACATTGGCGTTGATCAGCGAGATGGAAACAATGTTGATCCGCGACGTGGCGCTGCGGCCATAAATGTTCTGCGGGGAATCCGGATTGCTGCCGCGGTAGACTGCGGCAAATCGAGTCTGCTCCGGCTGCGTCGACAGCAAGGCGACGGTGCGGAAATTCTCCTCGCCTTCGCTCCAGACGTAACCTTCGCGGGCGCGGACATATTTGGCGGCAAAATATTTGGTGACCGCCTCGTCGTAGGTGCCGGCGGTGGATGTCAGCGCCGAGACCACATCGACGATACCGGTGGAATTATCGACCCGCACGACGAAAGGCTCGACGGTTTTGAGAGGCGTGAGACCGGCAATGGCAAACACCGAGACGCCGGCAGGATGCTGGCGCAAACAGCGACGAACCAGGCGATCCGGGCGGAGCGCTCGACCTGGATCATCCGATCCTGATCGAACCGGCGGGCCTTGTCGAAGTAACTTTTGAGGTTATTCGTGGTCACCATGTCATTCGCCCTCGCATGGACGGTAGGAGCCCGCGACATCGAAATGCGCGAAAGCGGCCGGTGTGGCTGAAGATGGTTCCGGCACATAGGCGGCGGCGTGACTGGTCGGCTCAGCGGGAACGGCCCGGGTCGCCGGCTGCTCGCCTCCACTGTCCTGCCATTGCCACATGGCGCGGTTCAGCGGCCGGCGGGAATAACCATCACATTTGGGCAACGGGTGGGAAATCGAACCGCAGCCTAAGAGGCCAGCGGTCACAAAAAACGATAAAACGATTCGGAGCATCCTAAAACCTGTTCAATTAGCTGAAGCATTGGGGGTCGTCATTCGGTCCGGCCTGGAGTCAGACGGCGGCCGACGGAACGCGCGCCGCGGCCGACCGCTCTGACTGTGTGGGATGTCGCCCAGGCGAGCGCGCTTTCATGCGCATCGCGGGCCGCGCCGTAGCCATAGGTGAGCGACGCCCCGCCCGCCGCAAGAGCCGAAGCAATGCCGGGCAGTTGGTAGAAGACGTAGAGTGCGGCGACGCAAATGGCGCAGAGCGCGATCGGCCGCATCAGCACGTCGCTATAGCTTTCGATCGCCGTAAACGTCGTATCGATGCAGGTGATCAGCAGCGAGCCGATGGCAACGACCAGCACCTGAAGGATGACGAAATTGACGAGCTGGCCGATCCAGGATTCGGTGAACCGGCGGGTCGACTGGAACATGGCGAGCGCGATGAAGATCGGACCTATTGCCAGCACGATGGCAAGCGCCAGCCGGGCATAGAGCGAAACGATATAACCGATCGCCGCGACAAGAAAGCTTGCGCCGATAACCAGTAGGCCGCCCACGCCCGTGACGATATCGATAGGCCAGGAACCCCGCGACCATATCTCTTTGGCGCATTTCTGGCCCTTATCGAGCAGGCTGTCGAAGGTCGATGCGCTCGGCGCCGTGCCCGAATTCAGCGCCTGCGAAATCTCCCTGGGTAGGGCGTCGAAGAAGATGTTGGTGACATAGGTCTGATAGTCGCCGGCGTTCCTGACCAGCATGACAATGATCGCAAGCTTCATTGCGCGGAAGGCGAATTCGAGGATCGGTTCCTGCACGGAGCCCCGCAGAACGAGATAGCCGTAGAGCACGACATAAAGCGTAAGTGCCGCCGTCAGCGGGCCACTGACCCAGCTGGCGATATTCGAGGTGCCGGAGGAAATGAAGTTTTCGAGCGGTGTCTTGAACTGCCCATCGACGAAGCTGAAGACCTGGTACATCGTCAGCCTCCCAATGATTTGCCCATGCGCTCCAGCCGCAACTTGCCGTCGGCTGCCTCGGCGTTGCGGCAATTGGGCGTGTCGCGGAGTTCGCCGGGATTGTTGCGGCATTCGCCGATGATTTTCGCGAGCAGCGCATCGTCGGCTGCAAGTTCATCGACGGTGTAAATCGTCTCCGCCTGGGGTGAGCAGGCCGCCAGGAGAAGCATGGCCGTGCCAGAAAGAAACCATTTCATTTGAGCGCCGCTCCCATCGTGTCCATGCGCTTGCGCCAATCTTCGGCCTTGCGTTGGTCATCGACCTGTGCCTGGGCCTGCTGGACCATCTGCAGGCCCTGCATCCGCAGCACGTCGGTTTGCAGGAAGGCGGTTTCCGCCTGGAGGCGCGCTTGAAGGTCGGCGATATCCTTGGCGTCGGCCGCACCGGAAATTTTCTGGCGAAGCTCGTCGATGCCGTCGATGCGCTTGGTGGCGGCGTTGTAGATCTGCTGTCCCAAGCTCATCTGCCCGGCGTTCTGGTTCTGGATGCGCGACAACTCCTGCGCATAGAAATCGTCGGCATCGGTGCGATAGCTGGAGTTGTCCTGAAGGAATTTCGAGGCGGAACTGCCGAAGACGCCGCTACCGGAACCTTTGAACAGCCCCTCGATCGCGTTGAAGTCCTGCGGTAGCGCCTTGCGGATCGAAGGATCGTTCAGCAGGTTGGCGACGTCGGCCATGTCGGTGATCTTGTTCAGCGATCCATAGAGCTGCTGGGCCTGCTGGAGCTGCTGGTTCAAGGTGTCGAGCTGGGACTTCAGCTGCGTGATGCTCTCGATCTGCTTGGCAATCGACGTCTGGTCGATAACCGGGATGCCCTGGGCAGACGCCAGCATCGCTGACGTCTGCAAGGCGACCGATGCAAGCAAGAGCCCTGTTGCACTTCCTCGGGTCATGCTGTCCTCCTTCTGTGGTGGAACACGGCAAGCCAGTCCTCCGATCCCTCACCGATCTCCGATCGGATCGTATCGGCCAATTCCACATTGGCTGTCCGGCCGGAGAGAATGGCGAGCTCGTCGTCGAAACCGTTGAGGTTCAGCTCGGCGACGACACTGTTGTGCCCCTGCTTGACGATGAAGCGGCGGCTCTCGACGGAGAGCTCGCGCGAGACGAGCTCGAATTCGCGCTCCGTCAGCCTGAAACCGTCGACATAGTCGGCGCGGTCGCCGCGCGGGTTGGCTAGGTAAATCTGTGTCGGGCACTGCTCGATGATCGTATGGGCGATCGGCGAGACGATGGCGTCGCGCGGGCTCTGGGTCGCAAACAGCATGAGACCGTTCTGCTTGCGGATTGTCTTGAGCTTGTTCTGGGCGAGATCACGAAAACCTTCGTCCTGCAGCGCCTTCCAGAATTCGTCGATGACGATGATGATGCGGCGCCCGTCGATGAGCTGCTCGATGCGAAAGAACAGATAGGCCATCAACGGCGTGCGGATCTCCTCGTTGTCAAGGAAATCGGTCATGTCGTAGCCGATGAACCTGGCGCCGATGCCGATATCGTCGGTCTCGTTGTCGAAGACCCAGCCGAGCGGCCCCCCCCTCTCCCAGCGTCTCAGACGTGCGGCGATACCCTCGGGATCGGTATTGTTGAGGAAGGTGCGCAGGGCGCCGATGGAGCGACGCTCCACCGGCAGGTCCGCCACCCCGTCGACCGCCGAGGCGATGTCTCGCAATTCGGTGATCGATAATTCGCCAGATGCGGGCCTAACCAGCTTGGCGATCCAGCCGGTGAGGAATACCTTGATTTCTGCCGTGAACTCCAGCGATTTCAGCGGCGCGCAGCCGGTGGCGACACCATTCCTCAGCGGTAGATAGGTACCGCCGGCCGCGCGCACGAAAAGGTCGGCGCCGCGGTCCTTGTCGAAGAAGACCATATACGGATCATGCTTTTCGAGCTGGGACAGCATGAAGTTCAACAGCACCGTCTTACCCGTACCCGACGGGCCGCAGACGAAGGTGTTGCCGAGATCACCGTGATGGAAATTGAAATAGAAGGGCGCGCCGGATGCGGTCTTCAGCATGGCGACGGCCGGCCCCCATTCGTTGCCGTCCTTCTGACCTGTGGGATAGGAGTGATAGGGAGCAAGCGCTGCGAAGTTGCGCGAGGTTATTGCCCCTGAACGGGCCCGATAGCGGAAATTGCCCGGCAGCTGCGCCCACCATGCAGCCTCGAGCCCAAGATCCTCGCGGGCGACGACCGCGCCGCCGCTGGTGAGATAAGCGCGCGCCTTCGCCAAGTGATCGGTCAATTCCTTGACCGAGGGCGCAAAGACGGCAAGCGCAAGGTGATGCTCCCCGAGTACGAAGCGATTGGATTCCAGATCGTCCATCGCCTCGTCGAGCTCTTCGATCTGCGAAGCGGCCTTGTCGCCGGCGCTGACCATCTGGTTCTGCTTGCGGCCCATGATCGTTCGGGCGTCGGCCTTCGACGTGAAGGCGAAGGACTGCGTCAAAATAAGCTCGAAAGGTGCGGTCAGGATACCGTCGAGCATGCCGCTGCGCGTCGTCGCCGGATATTCCTTGAAGCCGAACATGCCGGCATAGCGGCTGTCGGCCTCGTGACGGATCTCGACGGTCTCGCGCCCGAAAATAACCCGGTCGGAATAGATCGCCGAGGAAATTCGTCCTTGCGTCAAGGGAATTGGTTCGCGCCGACCGCCGACGATCTGGTGAAGCACTTCGCTCGGCTCGGAGAACAGGATGCCGTCACGTTCGTGCAGGGTGAGCAGCCGCGGCTCGAAGCGCTGCAGGCCGGCGACGACGTCCGCGACCCGGTCACGCAGATGTTTCAGGGCCTGTTCGTCGAGTTCGATGCCGGATCGGCGCGCCTTGCGCAGCCGGGAGATAAGATTGACTGCCCTTTCGGCAGGATCGCGGCCGGGGTGCCAGACGAGCGTGAGATAGAGATCGTTGCGAAACAGGTCTTCGCCAACCATCCGCTCGCGGTATTTGGCATTCAGACCGTCGGAGAAGGGATTGGCGAAGCGTCCCTCGGGATAGGCATTGTCGCGGCGGCGCACCACATGCGTCCACAGCGCCAGTCGCTCGTCAGCGATATTGCGATAGAGCGTGTTCAGGCTGCGGTGCAGGCCGTTGAGGTCCCTGACGTCTGATGTCTCGAAGGAAATGCCGTCGAGAGCGATCATTGTCATCAACGCTCGGGTTTCGAGCGCGATCGTCGTCTCGTCGACATGCCTGACATAGGGGATGAAGGTCTCCGGCCCGAGCTCGCGAGACCGGAGCGTCTCGATATTAGCCAAGGCCGAGATCCCTTTCGTCGTAGCGCCGGGTGAGCGTCAGGGGCGAGAGCGTGGCCCGCCCCAATAGGCGGCATTGCGGGAGCGGCCGCGGGTTTCAATCCACGCAATCAGGATCCGAAACATGTTGTGGTCGTGTTTGACGAGCGCGCCAAACAGGACATGGAAGACGATCCCGACCAGCGCGTAGGCGATTGATCCCGCGGTGATGTAAAGGATGGTCGTCAGCATGATGTTGACGCCCATCGCCTCCATCGTCACGCCGGCGATCATTGCCGGGCGCGTGCAGGCGAGAAACAGCGTGTCGTCTTCGAGGATCGGAATGCTCGCCATGGCGCTCAATTCCCGACGATGGTGTTGACCAGCTCGGTGGCGCCGAAAATGCCGCCGATCCCGATAATCCAGAAGCCGGCCCTCCTCAAATCCATGTAGCCAAACATCCAGGCAATGCAGATGATGATGACGGCGATGACCGCCAGCAGACGGGCGATATTGCCGGTCAGCATGTCGACGATGTTCTGCAGCACGGTTTCGATGCCGGCGGCCGGGCGAAAGCTGGCTCGACCAGGCAGATGACAATGGCGGCCGCCATCAGCGTAGATGCGGCAAGGGGGCGAAGAGGGCCTTTGAAGATCATTCACTTTGCTCCGATCGATCATTCTGGTAAACGAGAGCCGAGGATTGCCGCCTTGAGCTGAACACGTCCCAGGATGGGGCCTCGACGGTTTAGGAGGGTTGTAAAGGCGGTTCGGGAAGTGCTGGTACCACCTCATCCTGTGGTTGCCCGCCCGACCCGGCCTGGTCACCGCGTTCGCCAATGGTGAGCGAGGCAAGCGTTGGCGATAACTGCTTTGCTTCCTGGCGTACCTGCTCGTCATATTTGGCCATGGCGCCGAGGGATGGATCATCGCGGCCATAATAGGACTAGAGCATCACCCTTTCGGCCTGAGCCGGATCCCCCGCGCGTAATGCGGCGCGGTAGTATCCGTCGAGAAGCGTGGCCGTGGCCTTGAGGTTCCGGCAGGGATCGAAGGCGTCGGCGACGGATAGCTTTAGTTTCTGAAGGTGCTCGATGCCAAGGCCGCCAAGGCCGATCTGGAGATCCTGGCGATCGGCAATCAGGGACGTGGCAACCTCGATCGCCTCCGCCTTCGATACGGGTTGAGCGGCCAGCGGCGGGCCCGTGTTGATGCGGATGGCGAAGGGCTGAAACCGGCTCTCGAGGCTGACAACGCCGGCCAGCGTCTCTACCTGAACCATCGGCGCACAGGTTTGCGCGATTTCGACAAACGCAGCACCCATCGGTCAGTACCAAACGCGCTGTTTACCGGCGCCGTCGATGGTGACATCGACATAGTGCGGCTGCGATCGCACATTCGGACGACTTATCGGATAGCCCATGCACTGCCGGTGCCCGTCCACGCGCTGCCAATGTGGCGACAGGACCGAATTGTCGCGGGAAGTATAGTCGTTCCCATCCCAGCAGAGGCTGTTGCTCACCGGCTGCGGCGATGTCGATACGCAGGTTGCTTGCCGACCGCTGCGACCGCTATCAGTCGTGAGTTTGTACCCCGCATCGCAATAATAGGGTTCATAGCCCGGCCGCGAACTCTGAAAACCGACGCCGCTACAGGTCGGGAATGAGTGCCCCTCGGCAAGCTCCCGCCACAGCTTCTGGAGCGGCGGCCGGCATTCGGCATATTGCGTCGGCCCGCCGGGATTGGAAAGGCATAGGATAACCTGGCATCCCCAATCCTCGGCCCGCGCTTTACTGCCGAAAATAAGATAGGGTGGCGCAACGAAGCAGACCGTAAGCAGTGAATTCAGGAGAAGGCTTTTCATGAACAGGATCCTTCGAGACGATGGCGCCCTATTGCGTTTCGGGAGACCCAATCTGCCTGCCCGCATTCATACTATCGTATATAACACAGTTAAATGACATGACAAGCGCGATTAAAACGCAATGGCACAACCTTGCCTTCTCCGGACTCATTCTCCATGAGATCCTCGACCATCCGCTGGAGGACGAGACTCCGCAGGCGAGGCTGAAGCAGATCGGCATGATGACGATCCTCTACACGATGACTCAGGCCCACCAGAAGCTAACCCTTTCGAATATTATTGAGATTACCGAGCTGACGCGAAGCGGTGTGAAGGAGACGGTCGACCTTTTGGTAAAGCGGGGAATGCTGGTGGAGACGATGGGGAAGAACGCCATGGGCCGGGGGACGGCGCGGCAATTCGAGATCTCTCAGGACCTCCTGAGCAAGCTGAGCTCTTTCCGCGCCAGCCAGGAGGCGGGGTTAAACTGACTGATTTTCGGCTTTAATGGAGTGAGATGCGAATCATCTGGCACTCCCGATCGTATCGTTGCCGGCAGCGATCAGAAATAAATGGGGCAACTCGCCCGCAGGCGGGTTGCAATCGAACAATGAAGAGTATCGGAGAAATCAGCATAGCGGCGCCGTGAGGCGGATTTCGGGAATTCTCGCCACGCTAAGGGCGGAACAAGGGCAGCCGCAGGAGCCTCAGCATAGCGGCCGTCAAGGGAGGCGGGACCGACTGCCCCCGCCCGTGCGTTCCCTATCTCCGTCGCCGCTCAGCATATGGAGCGCGTTGCGCACCGGCGAACTCGGCTGGAACATGACCTACCGGTGAGGGCGCCGATGGTTGGCTCTCCAGTGTCTATCCGGCATTACGCGCCAAGCGAAAACAGATTTCATGAACGGGTCCAACGCGTTTGGACGGAGAGATCGCTAATCCCAGGCAGGATCTGACGAAACAGGAAAGAGGTTGTTGCAGCTTTTATCCGACGGCGATAGTGACGGTGCTATCCATAGGAGACTGAAACTTATCCATTCAAACCGTCCGCCTCCATCTTTCCAATGCGCGCCAGCGGCTGCAGGCACCCGCTCGTGTTGAGGCCGCGGCCAAAGCTGTCAGCGCAAATTTATCAAAGCAATATTTTTTGCTAGTTCCAAATAGATCATCCGACGACCCGCTGTCATCAACGCTTCTCTCGATGCTACGCACGACGACTCGTTCGCGCGGGACATCGTTCTCGTTCGCCCTCGGCGGACGATGGCTTCCGCCATCGCGATGCTAAGGGAGGATCTGCCGGAGGAGGTTGCAAGCCTGGACAGTCGCGTGATTTTCAGCATCGACGGTCGAGGGGATGCGCTGGTTCTCACCACGGGCCGCATGACGACGCCGTCGGAATACTTCGCGCGTCACTTCAATATGCCGGTGAACACGCCCCACTAGCTGCGCGAGGTCAATGCCTGACGATTTTAGACGCCGGTTCGCGGGATAGGAGCTTGCGGCCGTCGGGTCGCGGCAGTGGGCGGCGTCCGGGTGGCTAAGAAGGAGCCGGCTCACGCCGCCTCCTCCTCGTTGAGGTCCGGCTGCAAGTCATGCAGATAGTCGACCGCGCGCTGGGCATGAGCTGCCGCTGAAAAGATGGCACGCTTGTCGCTGCCGAGAACCTTGAGCCAGTCATCGAGATAGCTTGCATGGTCGGGGCGTGGTTCGAGCTCGGGGACGATACCAAGATCGGCGCAGAGAAAGCAGCTGCCGAGTTCGGCAATGAGCTCTTCGCGGGCGCGTTCGCTCCTGTCTTTCGCATAGCGGCTGAGATCCCGATCGAGCCTTCGCGGTGCAGCGGTCCAGTGCGTCATCTCGTGACTGAGAACGGCGACATAGGATGCATCGTCCCGGAAGGCGTCGAAGCACGGCATCTGGATGTAGTCACGGGCAGCAGCATAATAGGCCGCCGATCCTCCATGGCGGATCAGGGCGCCGGTATTGGCAAAGAAGCGGCCGGCAGCACCGATGCGGCTCATCCAATCCTGGTCAGGCGCGATGGAATGGGCAAGGCCATCAAGGCCGGTGATCTGGTCGGTGTTGAACACGGTGTAGGTTTTGAGGAAGGGGATGTCGCGTTCGATTTCGGCGCCTGTCTCCGTCGTCTCGGCGCGGATGAAAGAGCTGGAAAAGATGACGGTCGTGCCGGTTTCGCCCCTGCGGACGGCGCCGCCAAGCTCGATTGCCTGCGAGACGTCATCCACCTTGGTGATGCAAAGCCGCGGGCGATGGCTTCAGACCAGAGGAGCAGAACATTGATGCCGCTGTCTGGTTGGCCATTGTGGCGCAGTGGCCGGCTGACCTCGGCTGTCCCGCCTCCCGCCGTCCACGGCTTGGTCCATGGACGGACGCCCTGTTTGAGATCGGCGATGATCTTGGTGGTGATGCGGCTGTAGATATCGGATCGTTGATTGGATTGCTGCCTGTTCATGTATGAACCTCCGTTCGAGGTCGCGGCCATCGCGACCTGCTACGGCGGTCCAAAAGCCGGGCTGCAAGTGCGGCCAGCACCCGCAGGGCCGCAACGAATTGAAGGACGGCAAAGCCGTTGCGGGCAGCGCGAGCCTGGCAGGACCAAAAGCCGGGGCAGGACGGGATGCAGCAACACCACGGCGAGACTGGTTTGAAACCCAGGCAGAGATGAAAAATCCAGTCTATTACGCAAGGCGGGAGCGTCCGGGATGAATCGATGGACCCGAAGCGTGGCATCGACCTTGCGCGGCCGTTCCTCGTCGACGCAATGGAGAAGGTTAGCAACGAGAGTGCCATTTCGTCGAGGAAGCAAAGACCGCCGAGACCAAACTCGTAGTCTTCGCGCGCATGCAATTCGACCGCGTACCTCAGCCCCTACTTCGTCGCCAACCAGGACAAGATGCGGGTAGAGTTCGAGGATCCGTATATCCTCATTTACGAAAAGAAGCTATCGAACCTGCAGTCCTTGCTGCCGGTAAGTTGAGGTCTGATGGAGCATTCCAATCGGCCGACCGCCTTCAGCAAATAGGCAGAACCATTACGAAATCACGGCGCAATCGCTGGCGTTTTTTTCCGCCACCCGTTCAAATGGCCGAAAGTTTCGAGTTGATCGAATTGAAGCTCCCGTCTTCGGGAAGTGGTGGGATCCGGGAACGTTTGGCAAGATTCAACGAACCACTGGCCGCCACGCCCAGAGAGGGTCATAGGGAATACGATGACAAGCGCGGACGCTCAGTCGTTCAGTCAGGTTGCGAGCACGTATCAGCTTGGGATCGGTATGACTCACATAGCGCCTCCAACTGATTTACGGCACTAGCCAAATCGTGAAGTTCCGATTTCAGCGATTGTATGATGTCGAAATGTCCGGAGCCATTCGAATTCGCAGTTGAACTTTTCAAATCCGCAGATTTTCTATTCGGATGGGGAAATGGGATGAGCTTTTGCACGGTTATGCTTTTGACGATATTGACTCAGAATAGTAGATTTTACTGGGCACGTCTTTGCAATGGCAATCGAAAGCGAAAACACGTCAACGTATGTTTCGTCGCGCAATTCGGTACAGGGCTTGCATATTTCGGAACATCAAAGCACCTGAAGTTTTCAGTAGTTCCTATTGGTCCGCGTTTTATCCAATCGCCCAGAGTAGTTTGGGCTTCCGTTGGATGGGTGCGGTATAAACAGCGCCGCAGGTGGCGTGGATCCTGCGCGCTGTTAGTGGTAGGCTTCACGCGGTTCGGGTCCCAACAGATGCGGGAGGCAAGCGCATGAGTGCCACCCCTTCCTCTGCGGGCATCGGCGTAAGATGGGAATCACAGCGAGAGAACTCGGGCGCTGCGTTTGCAGCGAGAAGTTCGGACTTCGGGATGGGCTTACTATAGTAGAACCCCTGTGCCACAGCGCAGCCGCTTTCAGCCAAGAATTTTTCTTGATCGACCGTCTCCACGCCCTCAGCGACTACATTTTGCCCTAGGCAGCGCGCAATTGAGAGAATTGCCTTGACCAGTTCTCTACTTCGCTTGTCGGATCGATTGATGAATGACCGGTCAATCTTGAGGGTATCAATGGGAAAGTTAGCCAAATAGCTCAGAGATGAGTAGCCGGTGCCGAAATCATCGATCGCTATGGAAATTCCGCTCGCATGCAATTGAGAGAGTGTCGTCGAAACGCCCTCGCAGTTATGGAGCAGGAGACTCTCAGTTATTTCAACCTCGATCCACTCCGCACGACAACCGGTTTCCTGCAATACGTCCGCCACCGTTTGCGACAAACGCGGGCATTGAAACTGCTTAGGAGACAAATTTATCGCAATCTTGTGCGGGGGCAGTCCATCTGCATTCATGACGGCAGCCGTGCAACACGCCTCATGCAGCACCCATCGTCCAAGATCGATGATCAATCCCGTTTCCTCGGCGACACCTATGAATTCTCCCGGAGGGATCATTCCCATCTTCGGATGATGCCATCGTAGCAGTGCTTCTGAACCGATCACCTTTCCGTTGTCCAATAGGACCTTTGGCTGATAATGGAGTTCAAGTTGCTCATGTTTCAAAGCTAGGCGTAGGTCTGATTCTAGCGCTAGGCGCTTTTCAGCCCCAATCGTGAGATCCTTTGAGTAGAAGCGGAAGTTGCTACGCCCCGAGCGCTTCGCCAAATACATCGCAGAATCCGCATATTTCACCAAATCGTCGGGAGCGTCGCCGTCATTTGGAAATACCGATATCCCGATGCTGCAGGATACAAAGATCTCCCTGTCGGAAAGCATGAAGCGTTCGCCGAATGCGGCAAGCATTCTGCTGGCAATTTGAGCCAAATCGTCATTGTCCTGAACATTGGGCAGTAAGACTGCAAATTCATCTCCACCGAGTCTCGCCACGGTGTCGCTGGCACGGACGCCTTTTTTCATGCGTGTCGCCACCTGCCGCAGCAACTCGTCACCGACGGGATGTCCCATAGTGTCATTGATCGCTTTGAAATGGTCCATGTCGATCAGCATCACCCCGGCTCGCTGGCCCGCCGAAGCCGCGTCCCCGATCATCTCGCGTAGCCGTTCATTGAAAAGTGTCCGGTTAGGCAGGCCGGTCAGAGAATCGTAGAATGCCATCTGATGGATTTTCTTACGGGACGTGTCCAGTTCGGTGATATCGCGGGCGACGCCGAGGATCCCCATCAGCTTTCCCCCCGTGAATACCGGAACCTTACGAGTCTCCAAAAGCGTTGATCGACCGTCCTCGTGAGCGGTAAACCGTTCCTCATTGATGAGAATACGGCCGGCCTGCATGGCCTCCTCATCCTTGTCACGAAAAAACTGGGCTAGTTCGGGAGTAAACAGGTCATAATCCGTTTTCCCGACGATTTCCGCTTCTGCCTTGCCGACCAATTCTTCGAAGGCATGATTGCACAACAGATATTTGCCTGTTACGTCTTTCAGCCATACCATATCCGGAATGGTCTGCAGGACACTTAGGAGGCGAGCCCGAGCTTCAATAGTTGTGCCCTCGGCGTGCTTTCGTTCGGTAATATCGCGAGATAACACCAGAAAAGTGACGGTTGAGTGATTGCTGCTTGGTCGCCTTGCGACCGACAGTTCAAACCAACGGAATTCGCCGTTTGGTAGGGCTATACGGACACAACGACCGTAGGAGGCGCCGGTTTTATCGGCTTCTTCAAGAGCCAGCATAGCGATGTCGGCCTGATCTGGAGGGAGCACATCGCGGACAAGCTTGCCGAGCAGCACTTCTTTTCGCTGCGCCAGGATCTCCTGATTCCTTGCCCAGACCTGCAGGTAGCGACCGTCGGCATTTACCTCGAACAGAACGTCAGGAATGGCGGCAATAATTCCCTCTGCGAATTCAAGAGCCTCTTTGAGATCATGCTCCGCACGTTTTCGCTCTGTGATGTCCAACATCGCGCCAACCAAGCCGATCCTGTTACCAGCGATATCAGTGATTGCGGTCTTGCTGAGTAAAAGATCAACGACACCACCATTCTCGGTGGTGGCCTTTGCTTCATATTGCTGAACACCGCCATTTGCAAAAAGCGCCTCGTCCAACGCGGCATACGTCTCGGCTATGGGTGCGGGCACCAAATCGAAAACGGTTTTTCCGATAATATCTCCCTTTGAGCGGCCGGAGAAGCTTTCGAAGGCCCTGTTGCAACCAAGGTGTATCCCATCTCTGTTTTTGAAGAAGACGGGTAACGGGATCGCGTCGAGTACGACGGCACTGGACATCTCTTCGGCGTTAAATGGCAAGTCGACGTTTGTCGCAGGATGCCGGGGATTCGCCCGGAAAGCCTTCTCAAACGGTTGCTTCAGACTTGCGACATCTGCGTCGTGACCGTGCGATGGCCGGACAACGGAGGCTTCCGAAAATGGCGGGGCCGTGCCCGTGGCAAGCGGAGGGCTGGCATTGACCGCGTTGCGGAAGGCTCCACGCCCCTGGTCGATTTGAGCATCAGTCGCCATCTGCACTTCCACAGGCTGTTCGGGGCGGGATGTGCGTTCCGATTGACGTACGTGTTTCATGTGCCTGTCCTGCTTTGTCACGTGGCTGAGCAATCATGCGTCAAGCCAGCATTTTGTTAGGACCGCACAAGTCATTTGGCGGAGTACCATGCCGCTACCCCATCGGGATATCGCTCTCATTCAGAATCATCAAAGACGTGTATTTGCATGTGGTCGGCGACGCCGCCCATATCATTTAGAACGCTTGCCAATCATCATTCGAAGGCGCGAGCACCAGGTTACCACGGCGCATCGGATAGTCTCCGCGGTCAACCATTGTCTGACCGGGCGGGAAGCTCTTGCCAAGTTCGCCCGTGACCTTCTGTGGCTTCCCGCTCTCGTCTTTGAAGTGGAAATGTTTCAACAGTGCGGCTAGGCTTTGGCTCTCTTGAGCGAGGTGCGATCCTGCAGTATTCATCTCCGCGACCATGCTCGCATTTTCTTGAGTGGCATGGTCCATATGGTTGACCGCGCCGTTGATCTCGCGCAGGCCCGACGATTGTTCCTGGGAGGCCGTTGCGATTGCGTCCATATGAAGATTTACATCCTGCACAAGCTCTTCAATCGTTCTCAGGCCCGATCCGGTTTCACTCACGAGCCTTACGCCTTCGTCGACGGCAAGAGCTGAATTGCCGATGAGATCCTTAATTTCTTTTGCCGCTGTCGCTGAGCGCTGTGCAAGCTCCCTGACCTCCTGGGCAACAACCGCAAAGCCTTTTCCCGCGTCGCCAGCACGCGCTGCTTCGACGCCGGCGTTCAGCGCCAGGAGGTTCGTTTGGAAGGCGATCGCGTCGATGACGCTGATGATCTGGGAAATCTGCTTGGAGGAGTTTTCAATGCGATTCATGGCGCCGATAGCATCGCGTACAACCCGACCGGACATTTCCGCATGATCTCGCATCTGTTGGACGGCTCCGCGCGCATCAGCCGTCCTCTTCGTGGTCGATGCAACGTTGACGGTTATCTCCTCCAACGCCGCTGCAGTTTCCTCGAGCGAAGCCGCCTGCTGCTCCGTGCGTCTTGAAAGATTTTCAGATGCGGCCGAGACGCCCGAGCTGCCATTCGTGACCGTTTCGACTGAATGGCCGACGGTAACAAGCACGTCCCGGAGCTGACGAATGGAAGCGTTGAAATCCCTGCGCAAACTTTCAAACTGTGGCGCTAACGGCTCCTCAATCTCATAAATCAAGTCTCCATCCGCCATCCGCTTCAACCCGGTTGCCAATGCCGTCGTCGCTCGGATGAGGCGCTCTTCTGCTTCTTTTTCCGCCCTTACCTGAATATCCAGCTTCTCTTGGTCAGAACGAATGCGCTCAGCTTCCGCGGATGTCTCCAGGTTACTTTTCTGTATGGCCGCGCCGCGGAAAAACTCAAGGCAACGCGCCATGTCCCCGATCTCGTCGCGTCGGATCGTCAAGGGCACCGGCGCCGACGTATCGCCTTCTGCGAGTGCCTTCATTCGGCTTGTCAGAGTCCGAATGGAGCTTGAAATTCTCCGAACGACCGAAATGCACAAAATGAGTACCGTAGACATGATCAGAAGCGTGGCGCCGGAGTAGCCGATAAAGGCATTGCGAAGATCGGCGTAACGCTGAAATGCCATCTCGTCCAACTCGTCGCCGGTGCGCATAATGAGTGCGGTCAACAAAGCAGCCCGCTGTTGGGTGATTTCATTCCATCGATCCAACGTCTCGGGGGGGAAGGAAACGCCCGGCTGGTTTGCATACATCTGATCGCGAACGCCCGCGATGAACTTGCCTGCGGCGCTGGCCTCGAAGTCGTCATAAGATTTGACGAGATCGGCGGGGAGAAATTCCTGCATCGCAGGTACATAAAGCTGCTTTAGATTTTTTGACTGTAAGAGGGACGAAAATAGATCGACGGACATGGCTGAATTTTTGACGTAGGCTCGGCCGGGCCTGATCTCCAGCAAACTAGCTTCCGTGATCTGCATGAGCGCGTGAAAACCGGTAATTTGGCGTGCTAAATCCAAATCATTGACAGTCGCCCCAGTGCGACGGACGAGCTCCAAGCCTGCAAGGGCAGCTGGGCGCAAAGCAACAGCTCCCTCCGCCTCGCTAGCCGTTCCGTCATCGACGCGCCGGCGGAAGCTATCGATATTGTCCCGCCTTTCACGAATGATCTGTACCGCCCGTTCTATGGCCGGATCGTCGAATGCCTTTTTCCAAGAGTCGTAAGCGGAAAAGACCGCTGTAAAAGCCCTGTCCGATGCAGCTTGCTTTGCCCGACGCACGTCGGCGCCTGCAAACGCTTC
This sequence comes from Rhizobium sp. M1, assembly GCF_002531805.1. Lineage (NCBI taxonomy): Bacteria > Pseudomonadati > Pseudomonadota > Alphaproteobacteria > Hyphomicrobiales > Rhizobiaceae > Rhizobium > Rhizobium sp. M1. The sequence continues at coordinate 29,787 of NZ_NWSW01000039.1, forward strand.
CGCCGCTATAGCTTGGGCGAGGAATCCGCCTTCCCGCCCAAGTCGCTGCGTTGTTTGTGCGCTGCGGAAGGTAGAGTATTCTCGGTAATATCCCAGTGATGTTGATACTCCGATGATTACGAACGCCGTCAACGGGATAATTGCCAAAATCATTAAAAGTAGAGATAGCGGCAGTCTCGACATATGTTCCTCATAGACGACTATAAATTACACCGGCTTCCATTAGCGACGCGGTCCAGAACATTGCGACATTGACCGCTATGTGTGAGATGACCTCGGCATAATTACTATAAGATTAATCCCTGTAGTGGTCTTGAACTGCGTTGCGCAGATCGGAACATCGTCGCGTTCAGGGGATCATCTGCAAGACAGATCTTGGGCCGAGGCAGTCGGCTTTTCTGGAGAGTGCTGTTGCTACAAGCCTTGAGGACGGTCGAGCGTGCCGGCTGATCGTAGCTCGGTCGGCGCAATCTGCTTATGATATACGCAATGTTTCCGAGGGAAGTACCCCATAGCGCTTGCGATAGTCCGCAGAAAATCTGCCTCTATGCACGAAGCCCCATTTCAGCGCGACCTGCGTGACCGAGAGGCCAGGTTCGCCTGTCATCAGTTCCTGATGCACTAATTCCAACCGTAGGTGCTGCAGGAATGCCAGAGGGGTCGTATTCCGAAAGTTGCGAAAACCGCTTTGAAGAGTGCGTCGGCTTACGCCACAAGCCGTTGCGATTTCCTCAAGAGATAGCGGCCGAGTAATATTGGCACGCATATAGTCGACCGCCCGCTTAACGGCCTTGGGTAAGGGTGAATCAGCAACGCGGCATAACTCAGATGAGTAGCGATGCTGCGCAGCTTCGATCAAAAGCTCCATCGTCGTTTCAGTGAGGTGATGAAGTGCTATCGGTGATTGAAGGAGGGTTCCGTCTCGTAATCCAGCATACAGCACTGGTACCAGTTGAACCAAAAGGGAGCCGAACCCGACCGATAGGTCGATTTCTGGCGAAAAATCGAGGCTGCCTCTTATTGGCGTATTGAGCCGACATCCCAAACGGCGCGTCAGCTCATCATGGGCGATCCTAAGCCCCAAATGTTTCCTGGGCCCAATGAATTGGGTCGTACTCGCCGACATACTGTTCACGAAAACGCCCCGCGTTCCCTCTGACGGGATTTGTCTGCCGTCAACGGTAACGACCGATCGCCCATGTAGTGGAAGCATGATGATGTTTGCCTCCGCCGGTCCCCGGTGCTGGACCGTTAGGTCGCCCTCGTAGTGCGCGGCAATAACTGCAATCGGACCATTGGTAATCGCATGTACATCGTAGGCGATCGTCTTATCGCCATGTACATGCGCTTCAGATTGCGGGGAAAGCCTCGAAAGCGCTGCCGCGAGTTCCTCGCTGCAGGTACCTTTGAGCGAGAAATGGTCAATCTTAGAGGGGGACACTCTCAACTCTCCACATCATCACTTCCTTCCCGAAACGGTATTCAAGCATGAGGCCCGCCTATCGCTAACGACAGGCGGACAGGGCAATTGACTTGTCGCGGCCAGTCCTCGCCGTGAATTCGACGCAGTCGAAGTCGCCTAAGTTGATAGTGCGAAGATCAATCATTGTTATCTATGGAACTCCGACAGAATTGTTACCTGCTGCCAACCATCGCTTCGCAACCGATTCCCAATGTCTGGCCTTCGATGGCCTCCATTCACGGCCCAGCAGACTCGGGCGTGCTCGCGCTAGCGACTAAACCTCATCCTTTAAGGTTTCTTTTTGCGTGATCAAACGTGCGGAGTGATGGCCGGAAACAAAGATCCATAGCCAGCTTAATCCCACTGCCAATCTGCTCCTCGTACCTATCAGGAAGTAGATATGGGCAAGCCCCCAAATCCACCATGCAATTCCGCCCTTGAGCCGGATCTTCCCGAAGTCGATAACAGCCGAATTCGGCCCGATGGTAGCCAGGTTTCCCAGATGCCTATATCTGAACGCACTTGGAGTGGGTGTACCCAGACGTCGTGCTTCAATTACCGAAGCGACATATTTGCCTTGCTGTTTGGCGGCGGGAGCCACTCCGGGGACGGGTGTTCCATCAGCGGCCTTCACGGAGGCAGTATCTCCAATAATAAAAATCTCGGGCTTACCGCCAACAGTCAGATCTGGCTGCACGACCGCCCTACCCGCCCTGTCCTTTTCACCACCGACCCAGGCGGCGGCGTTCGACGCTTGCACCCCCGCAGCCCAGATGACGGTCCGGCTTGAAACGAACTCATCTCCGATCGCGATGCCGTTCTCGTTGCATGCCGTCACGGGAATGCCTGTTCTCACTTCGACGCCCATCTTGATTAGCGACTGCTCGGCATATCTCGAAAGTGCTTCCGGGAACACGGGTAGGACACGTGGACCTGCCTCGATGAGAAGGATGCGCGCCGATCTGGTGTCGATGCTACGGAACTCCTCAACAAGGGTTCGTTGGGCCAGTTGCGCTATAATCCCAGCCATCTCCACGCCTGTCGGGCCTGCTCCGATTATGCTGAACGTGAGCATTGCCTTCCGCCGTTCGGGATCAGCCTCCAATTCGGCCTTCTCAAACGCGAGAAGAAGCCGCCGCCGGATGGTCGTCGCGTCTTCGAGTGCCTTTAGCCCGGGCGCAAACGGCTCCCACTCGTCCCGGCCAAAATAGGCGTGCCTTGCACCTGTCGCGAGAACGAGCGTGTCATAGGGAATAGCATTCCCATCCTTGAGCGATACTACGCGTGCCTCGGTATCAACGCCAACAACCTCGCCCAGCAGCGTCGATACATCCTTTCGTCCTCTGAACAATGCTCTGATGGGCCAGGCTATCTCCGAGGTTGCCAATACAGTCGTGGCAACTTGGTAGAGGAGCGGTTGAAAGAGGTGATGGTTGCGCCTGTCGACGATCGTTATGGAAGTGTCGGGACACTTGAGGTCCTTCGCTAACTGGAGTCCGGCAAAGCCACCGCCGACTACGACAACTCGATGCGTATCCATTTCGTCTCCCTCAAACCTGCGCGCTCGGGGCGCGCGCCTCGTAGAAATGGCCATTGCGCCCGATCAGTCGCTGATACGGGTATTTACATTAATCGACGGTGGACTCACCAACAGTGGAAGAAGAGGCTCCAGCACCCGCTTGACATTAGGATGTTCGCCATGGCCAACGACAGCCGCCTCATTCTGCCAGCCGTCTAAGATGATGAAAGTGTCCGGATCGTCCGACCGCTGGTAGAGGTCGTAGTAGAGACAACCAGACTCTTCGCGGGCGGGTCCAATGAATTCCTGAAGGAGTTCTTTTACGCGGTTTCGATTTTGGGACGTGGTTTTGAATTCCACGACAAGGTGCTGTTCCTCTGACTTCTTCGATGTCATTTGCGCTGGCTCCTAATTGAAAACGACGACCGGCTTGATCACTCGCCCGGCTTCGGCGTCCGCGATCGCTTCGTTGATCTTCTCGAAGGGATACTTGGTGATCAATTTTTGGAAGGGGAAAAGCCCAGCCTGATTAAGATCCATCATCTGCGGAATGAACAGCTGTGGAATCTGATCACCAAGGATCGCACCCTGGATCTTGCGATTGAACACCATTAGATCGAGGGGGATGGGAATGTCGTTCCCGAGCGCGTCGAGGCCAAGCAAGACAACGTGCCCGCCGGCACGGGTGCACTTGATCGAGTTCAGAATAACCGGAATGATGCCAACTGCGTCGATCGCGAAGTCGGCACCGCCGCCCGTCAGCGCATGGATCTGGTTGACTACGTCGGGATCTTTGCCGTTGATCGCATGTGTGGCACCAAGCCCCATGGCCATGTCTAGCCTCTGCTGATTCAGATCTATGATGATAATCTTGCTGCACCGACGAACTTTGGCGGCCATCACGGCGGCCATGCCGACAGCACCTGCGCCGAAAACGGCTATCGTCGACCCTATTTCCGGTTTCATCGCGTTTATCACTGTTCCTGCACCCGTTGCCATGCCGCACCCGAGTGGCGCAGCGTCGGTAAGGTCGAGGTCTGTTTTCGGCAAAAGCGCTGCATTGTTTTCAGTCGCAAGGATATGCGTCGCAAAGGACGACTGGCCCACGAAATTGCTGCCAATGCCAACTTCATCGCAGAGCAATGCCTTCTTACCATTCGGACGAAGCCCCGTAAGATTGTACTGGGTATAGTTTTGGCAGTTCATTGGGTGAGAACGGCGGCAGTCGGCGCAGAATCCGCATGAGCTCTGGCTCAGTGCGACGTGATCACCCACTTTGAGGCTCTGAACGTCTGGTCCGACCGCCTCGACGACGCCGACGCCTTCGTGCCCCGGGATCACCGGTGCCGGCGGGCCAAAAATACCGTCGCGAAGCAGCAAGTCCGTGTGGCAGATCCCGCTCGCAACCGTGCGAACCAAGATCTCGTTGCCTTCGGGGTCAGCCAGTTCGAGTTCACGGAATTCCAGCGGGCTCTTTGGCTTCACGGCGACAGCCGCAGTGATCTTCACCATTATATTCTCCTGCGTTCTCCCGCAATTGCTACGGGAATGACTTGATCGGCCCGACGGACTAGACGCGACCCGCGCGCGCACCGTAGATGATTGCGGCAAATGCAATGATCACGCCCTGGACGATAAGCTTGCCCGGCTCCTGGATGCCGAAGACGGTCAGCATCGCGAACAGGAAGCTGAAGGCAACGACGGCAACGAACGGCCCGGCGACGCCGCCCCGGTCGACGCCGAACGTCACACCGCCGAGGATCGTGGCGGCGAGCGCATTCATGAAGGTGTCGAAGCCTGGCTTGATGGTGCCGACCGCCAACGCGGATAATTGGACCAGGGCCGCGATGCCTGTCAGGGCGCCCGCGAGCGTGTGCGAGACAAAAATCGTACGTGCCAACGGAATTCCTGTAGTTTCCGCCGCCCTCGGATTGTCGCCGACGGCCCTGAAGTAACGCCCGACGATGAGAAAACGAAATGCGATAGAAATCACGGCGGCGATGACGATCCACAGGACCACGGAATAGGAAAGGCCGTGGATAGTGCCGCTCGTAAGTATTCGAAGCCAGCTTGGCGTTGAACCGGGCGCGCGGCCGGCGCTCATGTATTGGACGATCCCAATCAGAATGGCCGAAACACTTAGTGTGGAGATAACGGCAGAAGCGCGCACGTATGCTACGAGTATTCCGTTTACACCCCCCACAGCTAGCCCAATCACAACAGGCATGAGGACGGTCATTAGCGGTGGATAGTTGTTGAGCTGGCCCGAGCTGGCCAGATAAATCGCGAACGCGAAAATACCGCTGACAGAGAGATCGATGGATCGCACCCGCATGACAAGCGACTGGGCGAGCACCGCGATCCCGAGCGGCGCTGACTGCTTGAGGATTACAAACCAGTAGTTGGGATTTATGAGCGTGGCGCTCACTGCTGGAGCAACCGCAACCAGGATTGCGAGCACATAGTATGCGGGCGGTAGCCCGAGTATCCACGAAATGGCGCTCTTACCCCTCAATGAGCGAGATGGTGCTTCAGTTTTCGAGTCTGATGTGGTCATCGAGAAGTCCATCTCTTTCAAAGTCCGATTGTTTTGCGTCGCTGCGAAACGACGAGTACGAGAAGCAACACACCCTTGACGACCGACTGAAGAAATGCAGAGACGTTGGCCAGATTCATCACATTATTCACTGTCCCGAGGATCGCCGCGCCAACGACGGTTCCCACAATGCTTCCGATGCCCCCGGCGAGGTGGACCCCACCCAATGCTGCAGCCGTTACAGACTCAATCCCGAATGAAGCGCCGCCCTTAGGATCACCCGATGCAAGGCGGCCTGCAAGAAACATCCCCGCAGCGCATGCGAATAGAGCGGAAAGAACATACGCTTTGATGATGGTGCGCTCGACGGGAACACCGTTCATCCGTGCGTTGAAGTCATTGCCGCCGGAAGCGAAGAGGTAGAGGCCGAAGGGACGACGATAGAGAATCCAGGATGCGAAGAGCGATGCCGTGATCAACCAAAACAACGAGTTAGGTACGGGGCCGATGGATCCGGCTACCGAGCCGGAAAGCCACTCCGGAACGCGCCCACCTGGGATTGGCAAAATGATCAACGCGATACCTTGGCCGATGCCCATTGTTGTCAGCGTCATGATGATTGGATGTACATTGAGGCGCGCGACACCGTAACCGTTCGCTACTCCGAACCCCATCGCCACCGCGATGCAGATAAGCACGCGGGTTATCTCAGGAAGATCAAGCGTCATGATCGTCGTCGTTAGACTGATGACGGACCCAACCGACACGTCGAGGCCGCCAGTGAGAATGACGAACGTCTGACCGAGAGCCGAGATGACGAGCACCGTCGATTGCGCCAGGAGATTAGACAAATTCTCCGGATCCATGAAGTCCGGCAATAATATTACCGAGGCGACAACCATCACCAGGAGCGTTCCAATGGAAAGCCCTATCGCTCCCGCGCGATAAGGGAGCTTCAGGCGACTGGCAAATGAATTCATAAGTTATCCTCCTCAATGCACCGCAGCACGGGGATCCGGTGACGCACTCGCCCCCAGCGCAGTCTCGAGGATTCTTTCCTCGGTCGCCCCCTCTGCGGACATCTGCCCGACGATCTTCCTGTCATGAACGACCAAAATGCTGTCGCAGAGCCCTATAAGCTCAGCGTGCTCGCGCGACGAAACCACGACCGCACCGCCACGATCACTGAAGTCCCGCAGCAATCTGTAAATCTCTGCCTTTGCACCGACGTCGACGCCGCGCGTGGGCTCCTCAATAACGAGGATGTCCACTCCGGAGAGCAGCCAGCGGCCCAGCAGCACCTTCTGCTGATTCCCGCCCGAGAGTTTACCTACGGGCGCATTGGGATCGGCGGCCGCAACTCGTAACGACTTGATCACCTCGCGGACCCTCGACACCGATCGCCACGCAACGCTTGCCATATTCCGATTGAGCTGTTTTCCCAGCGCGATGTTGTCGTAGATAGGCAGGCGCAGGAACAGCCCTTCCTGCTTCCTGTCCTCAGGGATAAAACCGATTCCTGATGCGACCGCGCGAGCGAACCCTGACCCTACATTCACCACGTGCATGCTGTTGTCGGGGCCGGCACGCCACACGGCGATGGCCTTTGGCGATTCAACGCCCACAACGGCACGCATTATCTCTCGCTGGCCCTGTCCTTCGAGCCCTGCCAGCCCGATGATTTCACCTTTTCTGACAACGAAAGTGACTGTCGAGCTGCTGTCGTCGAGGCGCAAGTCCGAAACCTCCAGCATTGCCGCTCCGGTGGCCTGCGAGCGCGGCGGAAAGAAGTTCTGAAGTTCGCGACCAACCATTGTCGCTACCAGCGTTTGCAAGTTGAAGTCCTGCGCTCTTGCAGTCCTTACCCAAGCGCCATCTTTCATGACGGTGATGGTGTCGCATAGTTCGAAGACTTCATTCATGCGATGAGAGATGTAGACGACAGCCTTATGTTGAGCCTTAAGGTCGCGGATAACCTTGAAAAGATGCGCGACATCGGTCGAGTTCAACGCCGCCGTTGGCTCGTCGAAGATGAATACGTCCGCGTTCGACGTAAGTCCCTTCGCGATCTCTACTGCCTGCTGCTGCGCGACAGTCAGTGTCTCGACGATCGCGGTTGCGTCGAGCTGCGGAAATACGTCAGCCAGCAAAGCGCGAGCGCGTTTCACTACCTCGACGCTATCGATCGAACCGTCAATGCGACGAGGTTCGTGGCCCAGGAACATGTTCTCAGCAACGGTGAGATTAGGGATCAGGGTAAACTCCTGAAACACCGTCGACACTCCCGCCAACCGTGCCTCCTTAGGGGAACGGAAATTGACTTCCTCCCCGCGGAGCCGAACACTTCCTGCGCCCGGCTGATATACCCCCGCCAGAATACGCATCAGGGTGGACTTCCCCGCGCCGTTTTCCCCCATCAGAGCGTGCACGGAGCCACGTTCCAGGGAAAAGCGAACGTCCGAAAGGACTTTCGTGAAACCAAACGATTTGTTGATGCCGACCATCTCGACAAGCGTGCTCATGGGAATTTCCATCTTCGACAGGGATACGGGCACGAGTGATCGTGCCCGTAGTTCATCAAGCCTTGAAATAATCAAGGAGCTTTTCGTTCGGCATTTCGGTCGGCGCCCAGTACGCATCAGTGAGATCTGCGCGATAGAACTGGGAGAGCGTCTCGTCGGTGATCGGCTTGGGGCGGTTCGTCCAGTTACGCTGAATCGGCTTCCCATCCAGCAAGGCGAAGGCGGCCCGTAGCGCGGCAGTAGACAGAGCGGGTGGGCAAATCGGACCGATCGAGGAAAGTTTTTCGTCATTCCAACGACGCATCCAGCCGTTAAGTGCTTCGCCCGTGATTGGCGGGATCGTTGAGGCGCCAGCCTCCTGCAAGGCATCCAAAACGCCAAGAGACATGTTGGCTCCATCGGTCCAGATGCCCGCGACATGGGGGTCGGAGAGATACAAGCTTTCGGCGATCTTCTTTGAGTCCTCATAAGACCAGCTTCCGTGCTGGGTCGACGTGATCTGAAGTCCAGACTTGCTGAAGACTTCCATGGCGCCTGCATAACGATCTGCATCGATGGGATGCCCGGCGACGCCACGCAGAACCCATACCTTGCCCTTGTTGCCAAGCTTGTCGACGAGGAACTGAGCCATCACGCGCCCGAAATAGAAGTCGTCGCCCTGGACCTGAACCGTAAACTCCTCGGTGTCGACGCGTCCGAGATAGACTACGGTTGGAATGCCAGCAGCCTTTGCCTTCTTGATGCCCTCGACGGCGGAACCGGTGGTTAGCGGTGCGATGATGATCGCATCGACCTTCTGGGCGATCAGATCCTCGATATCGGCAACTTGTTTGGAGGCATTGAGATCAGCGCTCCGGAACTGGTAATCAGCGATCCGATCCTTGTTCTTTTTTATTTCATATTCGGCTTCAAACGCCGTCTGGTAGGTATGCGTTGAACCAGCGAGGCCGTAGTGGCTGTGTCCGATCTTCCACGGGCCTGACTTCTTGAACTTACCCGCGTCGACAATTGGGTTGGCGCCTTCGGAGGGCCAAGTGTCAGGTAGGAGACTGATCGCGTCGTCGGCGCGAAGAATCCCCGGCATTCCGAACGTGCCGGCTACAGCAATTGCCCCGCTCGCTTGTAGAAATGTACGTCTCTTCATGAAAATTCCTCCTCCGGCCGCTCTGGGCGGCATTGTCTGTTAAGGCGAGAGCCTTGCCTTCCCAAGCCGTGCCGGACTCTCCTCAATACGGCGGAGTGCATTGGTATGAGCTATCAGACAATCTGTCAATAAATATAAACTTCGACGTTTGTTTTTTTGACATCGTTCTGTTTTCACTTGCACATAGTCGCACTTGACTGATTGTCCGATAGTGCGACAATATTCGTGTTCGCTAAATCGATGGGAGGGTTATGAATGTCCACTCTGGTGATTGTCCGGCATGGCCAAAGCGAAGGGAACGCGCGCGGGGAGTTCACGGGTACGAGCGACGTTCCGCTCACACAGGAGGGCTGGTCTGAGAGCAGGCGAGCCGGCTCACTGCTCGCGAACCTCGGCATCTCGTTCGATATTGCGTTTAGCTCTGCCCTCTTGCGCACAGTCGACACTTGCAGAGCGATTTTGAACGAAACCAACGGCGATCTGCTGGAGCCAATCAGGAGAACCGAGTTGAACGAACGCGACTACGGACAGCTCACCGGCATCAACAAGAACGTGGCACGTGAGCGGTGGGGCCAGGATGTTGTCCAGGTTTGGCGCCGCTCGTACAGCACTCCACCACCTGGGGGAGAAAGCATACGGGACATAAGCGCGAGGGTTCTGCCCTTTTTGATAAGCGAAGTGTTCCCCGCCTTGCTGAGAGGGAAATCGGTTCTTGTGGTGGCCCACGGGAATACGATCAGGTCACTAAAGCAGGGCATCGAACGCCTCACGATCCAGGATACGCTCGCTATTGAGTCACCGACCGCCGCGCCAACTGTATACCGGATTGCGTCGGACCTCTCGATCATCGAGAAGACTAACGTCCTGGTTGGTACTGTCTGTTAAGCCTGGCTGGCAGTAGCATCGTTTGTAGTCGGTTGAACTTGGCAATAGCGGTGTCTCGAAGCTGTCGATAGCCTTCAGAACCGGCTCGACGTCGGCAAGCGACGCCATCCGGCTCGCCTCACACGTTGCTACTAAATTTTCGTCTGCCGATCTTTCAGCCCAAAGCGGGACAAGACGCATGCTCCCTTTCGAACATGCATCGGAACCCTTTGATCACTTCAAATCGGCGTTCACTCGTGACTTTGCAAAAATGCAGCCCTGCTCCGGTTGAACTGATCTAATTTATTAGAGTAATTATTGACTGATTGTCTGATGATGAGTACGTTCGCGCGAATTGCGTTGTGAGCCTTGGAGGAACAGTTACATGAAGCAGGCATATGCGGCGGTTTCGCGCGAAAAGGCGAAGCCCTTGATCTTGGAATGCATAGGGATTGAGGAACCTCGTGCAGACGAGATTTTGGTCCGCATCGTCGCATCGGGGGTATGTCATACCGACCTGGTGGTCAGGGACCAGGGATATGACGTACCTCAACCTGTTGTGTTGGGACACGAAGGCTCTGGCGTCGTCGAGGCCGTCGGGAGCGCAGTTAAAGATCTTGTGCCCGGTGATCACGTTGCTTTGAGCTACGCCTATTGCGGCAAGTGCGAAAAGTGCCTTTCCGGTACACCTTTCTACTGCGAGGACTTCTTCGGTCGCAATTTCCGCGGCACTCGTCCGGATGGCACCTGCCCGATCCATGATTCTCACGGGAAACAGATTAGTGGCTGCTTCTTCGAGCAGTCGTCATTTGCAACCTACGCCATCGCCAGCGAACGAAACGCCGTGAAGGTTGCAAAGGATGTTCCACTCGAGTTGATCGGACCGCTCGGGTGCGGGCTTCAGACCGGTGCTGGCGCGGTACTGAATTGCCTCAAGCCGAAGCCCGGCTCGTCAATAGCAGTGTTCGGTGCTGGTGCGGTTGGCATGGCGGCTACGATGGCCGCGAAAATCGCCGGATGCGCGACCATCATCGTGATCGACTTGAACGATGAACGGCTGGAACTTTCGCGCGAACTCGGCGCGACGCACGCGATAAATGCCCGCAAATTGGACAGCGTTGCCGCGATCAGGAAGATCGTCCCCGCAGGCGTTGATTTCAGCTTGGAATGCACGAGTTCGCCGCGAGTTTTCCGTCAGGCAGTCGACTGCCTTGGTACGCCGGGAACATGCGGTCTCGTTGGCTCGTCCGCGCTCGGCACTGAAGGCACGATCGATATCGGGAACTTCCTTTTCGGCCGCACATTGATCGGCGTTGTCGAAGGACAAAGCATTCCGTCCGAGTTCGTCCCGCAGTTGATCGAGTATTGGCAGCAGGGACTTTTCCCGTTCGACAAACTGGTTCAGTTCTATGACCTCGACCAGATCAACGAGGCGATGGCTGATTCCGAGAGCGGCAAAGTCATTAAGCCGATCCTTCGCATGAAGCATTAGTTTTGCGAGACTTTTCGAAAGACAAGACGGACCGCGATTAAATGCGATCCGTCGGAACAGCCGTGCTCAAGACGAGATATGGTCGAACGCTGCTTTCGATGCAATCGCGGGCCACATCACTCCGATACGCCTGCACAAATGATGTGCTGGCAGGGCCCACGCAAAAGCTCTAGGACTCTGCCGGTCAAAGGCGGCCCCCTACGATCACCGGCAGGTAAGTGGCGAGGGCGGCTCCGTTACCCAAGGGGTCCAGAGAACACCTGCGCGCCAAACACTGAAAAGACGTCGTTCCGGCCGACGTGTTCAGCTGACGTGTCCTGGTCCAACAGGTGGCCAAACCGATCGCGCTTTGTCTTAAGATAAGTGATGTTGGACGCGCTAGATGCGGCGATCAGACTCTGGCGAGACGACACGATGACGCCTGACGTTCGCAGCGCCTCTATTTTTGTAGGATTGTTGGTCAGAAGCCGAACGCTGCCGATACCGAGGTCGCGGATGATATCCGCCGCTGCGTTATATTCGCGGGAATCAGATGCGAAGCCGAGTTCCCGATTTGCCTCAAGAGTATCACGACCATGATCCTGCAGGCTGTAAGCCGCAATTTTGTTTCCTAAGCCGATGCCACGCCCCTCTTGCCCACGCATGTAGATCACGCAACCAGCGCCCGCTAACTGGACCGCCCGAAGAGCCATTTCGAGCTGTTGACCGCAGTCGCATCGCATGGACCGGAACGCCTCACCTGTCAGACATTCAGAATGCACCCGTACCAGAACGTCTTCCTTCTCGCACAACTCGCCAAGTGTCAAAGCTAAGTGTTCCGTTCCCGTCAAACTATCGCGATAAGCAATTGCCTTGAAATCCCCAAACCGCGTTGGCATAAAGGACTGCGCGTAACGCTTTACCCTCGTATCACGACTCCTGCAGTATTCAATCAAAGCGTCGATCGTTACTATGTGCAGGCCATGTTCGATTGCGAACTTCTCGAGATCTGGCAGTCGAGACATGGTTCCGTCGTCATTGGCGATCTCGCAGATTACGCCAGCCGGCGCCAGGCCGGCCAGTCGTGCAAGATCCACGGCAGCTTCGGTGTGGCCAGGACGGCCCAGGACACCGAGACGATTTGCACGCAAAGGAAAAATGTGACCCGGTCGCGATAGGTCTTCCGGCCGCGTCTGCGGATTGATGAGCGACTTGACGGTTGCTGCTCGATCTTCGGCTGAAATCCCTGTCGTTGTGCCGTGTTTGCAATCGACGGAAACGGTAAATGCCGTCTGCAGTAAGTCCGAATTACGTGTGACCATCAAGGGGATCTCGAGTTTGTCGAGACGTTCGGCTGGAAGTGGCACGCAGATAAGGCCTCTCGCATATTTCATCATGAAAGCGATGTGCTCAGCTGTTATTTTTTCGGCAGCAACGACTAGGTCGCCTTCATTCTCCCGGTTTTCGTCGTCGACCACGATAACCATCTCGCCCGCTTCGATCGCCTCGATCGCCTCATCTATGCTCGAAAAAGACATGGAATCCTCCTCCTTATTATGGGCTGACGGCGCGACGCGCGGCATCGAGCTCTCTGTCGACAAGCGCGCGCAGGTTCTCAGAAAGAGCACCGTTCTGAAAATCTTCATCGAGAGCGAAAATGAAACGGCTATGTATTTGCGCTTCGAAAAAGTCGAATAAGGCTTCCATCGAGGCTTCGACGAGCGGCTTGTGACTCGATGCTTTACCGGTTGCAAAAGGGATCACATAGCGGCCCTTAAGCGCTTTCATGTCGACAAGGTCGAATAAATGCTTCAGCAACCCAGTGTAAGATGCTTTGTAAACCGGACTACCAACAACTAGCACGTCACTAGCCAAAATATCGTTGAGTGCCGCTTTAACAATCTCAGCGGCGCTGGAGGGCAACACTGTTGCCCCAAGGTGCGGATGAAGGTCGACAAGGTCCCAGCAGCTTGCTTCGTTGCCGGACGCGCGCACCCGATCCACCATGAAGTCTGCTACGGCCCGGGTTTTCGAGGGGCGCGATAAATTCCCCGTTATTACAACAACTTTCATGTCGCAGGACTCCCAACATTCTCGCATAAGACAATCTTACAATTTTCACTCACATCGCAATGGAGGTCGTTGAGGACCCGTGGGCGCAAAAATAGTCCTGCGGTGTCCTGAGCCTTCACAACCCGTAATTTCCGAACCTCGAAGGCTGGATTGCTTCGCAGAAGTCTTCTGTCTCGTACGACTTTATTCTCTCAATGGGTGGGCTCGCCGTGCAAGCGAACCTATTGTCTGCAATCCCTGCCGCTTTTACCGACCCAGCACGTTTGCGTTAGAACCTCCTGGACACGGAATGAGGCGTTGCCGCTTGATATACGGTCGCCGTGGCTCCACCTCAGTTACGACAGGTAGTATCCCGGTCACTTACGGGAACTCTGGTGAGCTTGCCTTCGATGGATCATGGGCGAGCCAAGGTTTCGCATGCGATACCCATACGTTTGACATCGGCACACTTCCAGGATCGGTATCGAACGTGCCGGCTCTAACGACTTTGAGCTCCGGGCTGGCCGGCCGCTCCGCATAAACGTGCGAGCCACATACCGAACAAAACCACCGCAGCTTTCCAGGCGTCGATTCGAAGCTATGAAGCGTATCTTGGCCTGTAAGGATCTTGAAGTGCTCGCTTTTCACCTTCGCAGCGGTATTGTGATCAGCGGCGTGTGACTTCCGGCATGTTTGACAGAAGCAATTCCACATGGGTCCATCAATTTCCTGAACCTGGTACGTAACGGCTTTGCATTGGCATGATCCGAAGATTGGCATCGGGTATCCTTTCACTGATTCATTACGTTGATTTCAAATTTCTCGTCGCCGCTAAGCCAGCGTTTGATGTTGCGCGCAGCCTGGCGGATGCGGTGTTCATTCTCGACGAGCGCCAGACGGACATAGTCGTCGCCCTGTTCGCCGAAGCCGATGCCCGGGGCGACGGCGACGTCGGCCTTCTCGACCAGCAGCTTGGAGAATTCAAGCGAACCGAGGTGACGGAACTTTTCCGGGATCTTCGCCCAGGCGAACATGGTGGCAGCCGGCGGCGGCACATCGAAGCCGGCCTTGCCGAAGCTTTCGACCATGACGTCGCGGCGGCGTTTATAGACGTTACGTTCCTCAGCAATGTCGGAGCCGTCGCCGTTCAGCGCATGCGTCGCCGCCACCTGGATCGGCGTGAAAGCACCGTAATCGAGGTAGGACTTGACGCGGGTGAGCGCCGCGATCAGCCGCTCGTTGCCGACGGCAAAGCCCATGCGCCAGCCGGGCATGGAGAAGGTCTTCGACATCGAGGTGAACTCGACCGTCACGTCGATTGCGCCGGGCACTTCGAGAACCGACGGCGGCGGGGCGCCGTCGAAATAGATTTCCGAATAGGCAAGGTCGGAAAGCACGATGATGTCGTGCTTCTTGGCGAAGGCAATGACGTCCTTGTAGAAATCGAGCGTCGCTACAAGGGCCGTCGGGTTCGAGGGGTAATTGAGGATCAGCGCCAGGGGCTTCGGGATCGAATGCCGGACCGCCCGCTCAAGCGGCGGGAAAAAGCTTTCGTCCGGCTCCACCGACATCGAGCGGATCACGCCGCCCGCCATCAGGAAACCGAAGGCGTGGATCGGATAGGTCGGGTTCGGGCAGAGGATGACGTCGCCGGGCGCGGTGATTGCCTGCGCCATGTTGGCAAAGCCTTCCTTGGAGCCCAAGGTGGCGACCACCTGGGTATCCGGGTTGAGCTTGACGCCGAAACGGCGGGCATAATAGGCGGCCTGGGCGCGGCGCAGCCCCGGAATGCCCTTGGAGGAGGAATAACGGTGGGTGCGCGGATCCTGGACGACCTCGCACAGCTTGTCGACGATCGACTGGGGAGTGGGAAGGTCGGGGTTTCCCATGCCGAGATCGATGATATCGGCGCCGCCCGCTCGCGCGCTTGCTTTCAAACGGTTGACCTGTTCGAAAACATAAGGCGGCAAACGTTGAATTCTATGAAAGTCCAGCACACTATTTCCAATCAAATCGCAGATACCTCCCGCGCCGATTATAGAAACCGACGCGGGAGGCTGGGAGGTCTCCTTCCGGAGAACATTCATTACTTCTTCGGCCGCCAAGCTAACGGATCTTCAGGACGTTCGAAGTAGTTTGCAGCGACGTCTGCAGGCCACCAGCCGTTGTTCTTCGGCTCGATCCAATCCGTAGAATTGGGATCGCAATCTTCCTTCAGCACTTCCTTCACGTCATCAATGGTGTAAGGAAGCGCAGGACGAAGAATCGACTGGATCTTTGGTCCCTGGCCTTCGAGCGTTCGCATCATGACGTCCCACACAAGGCGGGCATCAGACCGCGGCGGCCAGAAATGGAAGCTCTTGCTTATGAAATCAGGGTTCTTACGCCAGTAGCAGGCTGCGGAAGCCTCACCCCCGAGCACGATAGGCATCATGTCGCGGCCGGATTGCTGTACTGCGTTCACGACACCGTTTTCTGAAGCGGACTGAACGAGAATGCCATTAACCTCAGCAAGATTGGTGGCAAGAAACTTCTGAACCTCAACCTGGGCGACCTGGTCGGTCCATTTGCCAGCTATCGTGCCTACAATTTTGATACCGGGGAATTTATCGAACGCGTTCTTCGCGCCGATGTCGAAGCTGTCCGATGATGCGAAACCGGGGATGCCCGATACCATCAGGACGTTGCCTTTTTCACCGATTTCCTTGGCAAGCCATTCAGCAGCCTTGTAGCCACCGTCGGTGTTATTCTCTGTGGCATTGATTGCGTAGGGTGATGTGACATAGCCCGAGACTGAGAAGACTGGCACGCCTTTCGAATGAGCATACTCTATGGTCTTGTTAAGTGCGGTAATGTTCGAGCAGCAAATGACGATCGCATCAACACCGTCGTCAACCATCTGCCGCATCTGCTGGATTTGGACAGCGTCTTTGAGGTCAGACTGCGTGACGATAAGATCAGAGACTAGGCCTGCTTCCTTATATTTCGGAAGCAATACGTTGGTGAATTCGTCCAGGATGTTCGCGCGCCAGGTATTACCGGCATATGTGGATGCATAACCAATTTTCCACGGCGGTGGACGTTTTGGAACAAAATCCTTGTACACCGTCCCCCCGAGCGGAATGGCGGGATCGATATTCTCGTAAAGCGCCTTTTGGTCCGGCGGCAACGAATCGAGGCCGTCAGCCTTCGCCACGCCGCTCATGTGATAAAGGCTCGACAGCGTAAAAAGCGCTGCAACGATTTTCTTCAGCATTCAGGGCCTCCTCCCCTTGTGGTTCCGCTCAACCGCCGGCCCCTTTGGCCGCCAGCCGCGAAAATCCTGCCAGAATCTGGCAGAGTTCGTGTCGGGACGGCAATCGCCGTCCCGAGGACTGGTTCAGTTGCGCAGACCGGCTTGCTTGAGCAGCGGCATGACACGGTCGTTAAAGAAGGGAAGTTCCTCGTTGTAATCGACCATTGTCAGCAAGGCGCCGTTGACGCCTGTATTGCTGAGATCCACGAGCTTGTCGGCGACTTGTTCTGGATTGCCGACGATCGGGTATCCACCCCAGCCAGCGACGAAGCGTTCCTTGAATTTTTGATACATTTCGGCAGAATGGTTTTGAGATTGCACCTGCAGAACTTCACAGATGTTCTCGCATGCCTCCCAGTCACCCTTCTGGTTGACGTAGTAGTCGTAGTATTCCTTTGCTTCCTTCTCCGTTTCGCGAACGATAACGGGGCAAGCTGTGAATGTGCCAAGATCACGGTTATATTCAGTACGCGCCAGGTCCTTCACCTTTTTGACCCAGGCAGCGCCGGATTCCATGTCTTGCATGAAGCCGAAGTTGAAGTCGCAGAACTTGGCGGTGAAATGCAGTCCCTTGCCCGAGGCGCCGGCGCAGATCAGGAGCGGGCGACCCGCCTTGTTGTAGGGCTTGGGTTCACTGAAGGCGTCTTTGACTTTGAGGAACTCGCCTTCGAAGGTAACGCCATTGCGTTTCCAGAGCGTCTCGACGATATCCATCCATTCGGTGGCGTATTCATAGCGGGTGTCGTGCTCCATCATAGGAACTCCGAACATTTCCATTTCGGGAGTGAACCAGCCGGTAACGAGATTGAGGCCGTATCGACCCTTCGAGATGTGATCGATTGTTGTCGCCATCTTGGTTGCAACAATCGGGTTTAGCGTCGGAATGTGAGTCGTTGAGAAGAACTGGAGCTTCGTGGTGACCGCCGCGAGAGCGGCCGCCCAGGTGAACGTATCCATGTTCACGCCATTGAAGTTTGAAGGACCGCCAAAACCACGCCAGCGTGCAATCGGCACCATGCATTCCCAACCGGCTGCCTCAAGCTTCTTTGCAATCTCGACGTTGTGGTCGAAGGTAGGTTCGAACGTTGTCTCAGCGAGCGTAATCGCGCATGCATTCGAGCAATTCGTGCCAAATACGCCGAGCTTGAGCTTGTTATCATTGAACATTGGGTTTCCGGCAGCGCGGAAATCGTCTTGTGCGGTCACTGTAGTCCCTCCTCGGGCTGGCAACGGATGATGCTCAGCCCACTCAAATGCGTTGAATAACTAGATGCCCATCTCGTCGAAAACTTCCGCTGCCACGCGGAAGCTGTCGATGGCCGCAGGAACACCGCAGTAAATCGAAACCTGGAGGAAAACCTCCCGAATTTCCTCTTTGGTAAGACCGTTGTTGATTGCTCCGCGAACATGCAGTTTCAGCTCATGCGGACGATTGAGGGCCGAAATCATCCCGAGATTGAGGATGCTACGCTGCTTGCGCTCCAGGCCCGGCCGATTCCAAATCGCGTCCCAGCAGTATTCCGTGACGAGGGTTTGCATCGGCCAATTGAAGTCGGTGGCTTTGCTGACCGACGCATCAACATAGGCCCCCCCCAAGACTTCGCGCCGGGTCTTTAGTCCGCGCTCAAAGCGCTCTGTGACTTCACGTCCATGAATTTCTCTTGCGGGTGCCATATTGCTCACGCTTTTCTCCTTGCCGCCCTTGGGCTTTCGATGAGTGATGTGATTGGTGGTTAAAGTCACCTACTATGCGGCCGATCCACTGATGGACGACGACCTGACGAGTTGACCGTTTTCGTAGAGAAGCGGCGCGATTGACTCGATGAACCGTGCTTCGAGCACTTCTCCGAGCACAACATCATGCGTTCCAACGTGAACGACATCTTTTAGCTTGCAGACAAACGCCGCCTGCGCATCGGACAGGACCGGCATGCCGTCGAGAGACAGCCACTCGCCGTAATGAAAGCGCTCTTCACCCTTCAATTGCCCACTGAACAGCGGCACAAGATCGGCATGTGAAAGATGCAGCATGTTCACGGCGAACTTCCCGGAGATCTTCAAAGGCTGATTCACCGAAGCCGATTGGTTGATGCAGACAAGAACAGTTGGTGGGTCCGCGGTAACCGACTGGACCGCGGTGGCGGCCATGCCATGACGGACCCCGTTGAGTTCGGTCGTGATCAAGCAGATGGTTGATGTGAACCGACGCATAGCTGCCTTAAAAGCCAACTGCGCCTCAGTGCTGGTATCGGCCATATTGTCCTCCCACGGCCAAATTCGATCGAGCTTAGATAAACAGATCAGCAGACAATCTGTCAACCGGATTTTCACAATTGACAGATTGTCTGCTAAAATGTCTTCTAAGGCACCCAAAAATGAGGAGATGGTCGATGGATCTGGATCAAAGGGTTTGTATCGTCACAGGGGGCGGCAGCGGCATTGGTCGTGCGACCGCCGAGCTTTTCGCAAAGAACGGCGCCTATGTGGTTGTTGCTGATGTCAATGAAGACGCCGCGATTCGTGTGGCGAACGAGATCGGCTCGAAGGCTTTCGGTGTTCGCGTCGACGTCTCGTCCGCCAAGGACGCGGAAAGCATGGTTGAGAAGACGACCGCAAAGTGGGGCCGAGTCGACGTGCTCGTCAATAATGCCGGGTTCGGAACGACGGGGAATGTGGTGACCATTCCTGAAGAAACTTGGGACCGGATTATGTCCGTAAACGTCAAAGGGATCTTCCTTTGCTCAAAGTACGTCATTCCTGTTATGCGACGGAACGGCGGAGGTTCGATCATCAATACGACTTCCTACACCGCAACCTCAGCAATCGCGGACAGGACTGCCTACGTAGCATCGAAAGGAGCAATATCTTCGCTGACGCGCGCGATGGCCATGGATCATGCGAAAGAGGGAATTCGTGTCAACGCGGTCGCTCCAGGGACAATCGACTCTCCTTACTTCACGAAAATCTTCGCCGAAGCGAAGGACCCCGCGAAGCTTCGCAGCGATTTCAACGCCCGTGCCGTCATGGATCGGATGGGGACAGCTGAAGAGATTGCTGAAGCAATGCTTTTTCTTGCGTCCGATCGTTCGAGGTTCGCGACCGGTAGCATTCTGACGGTCGATGGCGGCTCCTCGATCGGAAACCACCTGGTCAAGTGAAGGAAAGGGCGGCACTCGTCATGCCCTTACATTTGAGGCAGGAACACCGGGTATAAGGCTCCAGCCTCGTTGATCATTGACGTGTTCGCAACCCGTCAATGACAGCACAGAGCTGTTGGCCTAGGCGCAGCTCTTGTCGGACTTGCGGCACGCTCCAGCAAATATGATAGAGAAGGAGAAGGACTGCCGGCGACAACTGGATCTAACAGCGGAAACTGGATCAAGGACAATGCGCAATTTTTGTCGAATAACCCCACGATGTCGGTCAGATGACGTCATGCGAGTGCCGACCTTCCGGAATAGCCGCATGCTGGTCCCGAATGCCTCTATCGCAACGCTGTCGGCATAAGTTTAGTCCGGAATACAAGGTGATACGATCGTGTCCCGGGAGGTGGTGTAGGTCGCGGCTGATGGCCGTGCTTTCCCGACATGGGTCGGAGGGGATATCAGCGTGCCACAGCGGGCAGGCTGATTTGGGGATCATCTCATTTGGGCCATGGTCTCAAGTGTCAGATACCTGGCACGCTGGACGGCCCATTCGTCATTCTGTTCGAGC
>NZ_NWSW01000040.1:0-45550 GCF_002531805.1 Rhizobium sp. M1
CTCACTATTGTATTCCGGCAACAGCAAACCCGGATGCGTCTTGCTCTATCGTCGATGCGCCGCAACGCCCTGCAACGGCAAAGCTGATGCGATGACGAAAGACGTTTGAGGTGCGGCCTTGCCGTGGGGTTTGTCATCAAGCGGCGAATTCCCGCGTGTCGACGTGCGTCCTGAGCTCGCGGTCAGCAAGGATAGCTGTTTCAAAACAATGATCGATGCCGGCCAGAGGCGAAAGGATCGCACCCAAGACTTTCCCAACGATATCGCCTTCCACCAACGAGTTGCGGTTGCTCGAAACACTGCATGGTCCAAGCTGGATCGTCAATGCCAATGCCAACGAGCCGGCGAAACAGAAGGTCGCATTCGAGGCACTCCTTCAGGAGTCGCTCAGAATGGCTCGAATACAGGCTTCCAAAAGCATGATGCGTAAAGTTTCTCAGTCTCAATCAACGGCCGCCCGATCGGGGATAGAGCGCTGCAAAATCCTGTTCAAGTAACAAGGCCGTCGTTGACGATCTGCCGGATTGCCCGCAGTAGATGATCATGACGAACAGGATCTCCGAATCGACATAGCTGAAGAGTTGACCCGTCCTCATATCGCCTCCACCTATTCACCAACTCCGAATCGCCAAAAGCAAGTGGATGAAGGCAAGAGCCTATGCGCCAGAGATTTTTCCCAAAGCGCCAACAAGAGAAATCCCATCCGACTTGAACGTCGCCCGTCTGTGCGTTGCCGCTCAAAGGGTGCATCAATCATCCAATTGTGAGATGGCTTCGGGATCCAGAGCGCGAGACAACGTTGTTTTCAGAGCATTACGATTCTGCCTCTCACATTTGCTTTTGAACGACAACGCCCTTCTCCATCCATCGGAGGCGCCGCCAAAATTCGACGAACCACTTAGAGGTTGCGGCTCGAATTCCTGTCAAGGCAGCGGATTTTACGATGGCCATACGACCTGGCCCCGCAACTAAAGTTGACAAAGATTATCCTTGGCATAATCCTCTTTCCGAACAGCAGCATAAGCTCGGAGAGCGGTGTTTGGATACCGTCCCGGCACGTCGCGCACAATTGGACAGCAGAGGTCGCTAAACGGCGGGAGAACGATTCAAAGCCGAGCATCCGTGGAACAAGGTCAAAGCGACGGAGAAATTCGTCAGCGATGAGCTCCCTTTTGTTGACAGTCGAATTGTGCGAAAGAGTGCAACTCGAATGGCTAGCGGTCCCTACCTATTGAAGATGAGTTATGAAATTACCTATCAAGGAAAGTCTGACACTTCTCGACCCGAAGACGCGTCGGAAGCTGCCGCTCATGGCGCTCAGCTTTGCAGTTGCGGCAACCTTGGATGCTATCGGTGTTGCGCTGTTTTTTCCGCTTGTCCTCGCACTTGTCGACCCGACGAGCTCCGCCAAGCTTCCGATGCTGGAACGTCTTTTCACTTCGACAGAGCTGGCTGAACCGCGTTTCGTCATTTTTCTGCTGGCTTGTCTGATTGCGTGCGTATTCGTGTTCAAGAACGTACTTGCGGTGACCTTGCTTTCTTGGCAGTATAAGGTTCTTTTCGCCGCCGAAGCCGACCTTGGCAGCAGGCTTTACGCCAGCTATCTTCAAAGACCCTGGCCTTCCATCGCGAACAGAAATTCCTCGGAACTCATTCGTAATGCGTCCGTGTCCTGTAGCCAAATTTTCCTGACTTTCATAATTCCTCTCTTTACGATCATCGTTAATTTTTTGCTGTTCTGTGTGATTTTCGTTGTCCTTCTTGTTGTCGATACACCAACTGCTGTCGGTGCAGCTACATTGGTTGCCATTTTCGGAGGTGGATACTTCTGGGTCGTGAAGACCCGTCTTCATCGCATCGGCGTCCGCTTCCAGGATGCAAATTTCGAACTTCTGAACGAATTGAAGCAAGGAATAGGCGCCGGACGTGAAATTCGAGTTCTGGGTAGACAAAATGAGTTTGTCAGAAGATTGCGTTTTTCCCGAGAGAAGTATGCCAGCGTGCAAGCATTGCGGAACGTTCTGACGCAGTTGCCGCGGTACTATCTCGAAGTCGTTCTCGTATTTGTTGTGCTGTCAATCATATCGATTATGGCCTTGGTCCGGCCGGTAGTAGAAATTGCACCGGTGCTGGCAGTTTTTGGTTTTGCGTCCCTGCGACTTATGGATGCGATGAGTGCAATTCTGGGCGCTGCGCAGCAGATGCGCATCGGCGCACCTGCCGTGCTCGCAGTCAGTGCCGAGTTCCGTGACAAACTGCTTGCCCCGCCAGCCCCGAAAGTACCAGATCGCTCGTTCGAAAAGCCCGGCGAGACTGGATTGGTTCTGGATAGCATAGATTTTGCCTATGACCGAGGCGACAAAATTCTGAGAAACGTGGATCTTAGAATCGAATGGGGGGAATGCCTAGGCATCGTCGGCAAATCAGGAAGCGGCAAAAGCACTCTCTTTGACATAATGATCGGCTTGCTCCCGCCCACTGCAGGCACCATACGTTGCGACGGAAGTGACATCGCGTACCAGCGGGATGCTTGGCTGGCGCGGATAGGCTATGTTCCACAGTTCGTTTACCTGTCAGACGAAAGTCTTCGACAGAATATAGCGTTTGGTGTTGCGGACGCGGCGATCGATAACGCCCGCGTTTTTAAAGCGATTGACCTTGCGCAATTGACCGACTTCGTTAATCAGCTCCCGCGAGGCGTCGACACTCTTGTTGGTGAACAGGGGGCAGCAATTTCCGGAGGCCAGCGGCAGCGAATTGGTATAGCGCGTGCGCTATATCATGATCCGGATGTCATCTTCATGGACGAGGCAACCTCAGCACTCGACAACGAAACCGAAAGCGCTGTCGTCGAGACCTTGGAATCGTTAAAAACCGATAAAACAATCGTAGTCATTGCCCACAGGCTAAGCACATTGAAGCCCTGTGACCGGATTCTCCTTTTGAAAGATGGTACGCTCCGATCATGGGGCGGTCGGACGAGCGAGGCTGTGGATGGCGAGCAACAAGATTACTCGGCTGAGGAAATGCAATGAGCACGTGTTGGTTGATCGTGGGTGGAAGCGGCATGCTCGGGCATGCGTTGAGTGCGTCGTTGATTGCCCAAGGCATGCGGGTTTGGGCAACTACGGGTAATCATTCGATGGCAGAATCTCAGGTTTCCACTATACCATTGGACCTTGCCCGCGATTTCGATGCCGGTACTCTCCTTGATCAGGTCAAGCCTGACGTGCTCGTCTATGCGGCAGGTCTGACCAATGTAGACAAATGTGAATCGAACGAGTTACTTGCTACGCGCCTCCATGCCGGGGCGGCGCGCGAATTTGCGTCGGCTAGTCAAGGAAGATGCCGATTTCTCTATATATCGAGCGACCACCTCTGGGATGGCACGACGTCCAACGTCGTGGAGGATGATCCCGTTCATCCTTTGAACGCTTATGCTAGAACCAAGGTTGCAGGAGAACGGGCGACACTGCAGGCGAATCCGGAAACACTCGTCTTGCGAACTAATTTCTTTGGACGAGGCTTGCCTTGGCGCAAATCGCTTTCCGATTGGATGACGGATTGCTTGCGAGCGGGAGAGCCGCTGGGCGCATTTGCCGACGCCCATTTTACGCCAATCGCGATGCCGCTTCTCTCGGATTATATAGTCCGTTGTGTGTCGAGCAATTTGTCCGGCATCTATCATTGTGCTGGTTCGGAGCGGGTTTCAAAATTCGAATTTGCGATCCGCTTGGCAGGTCGGCTCGGTCTTGACGAAAAACTCGTTGTTCCGCGCTATCTGGTCGATGCAGGCTTGAAGGCTCTCCGCCCTTTGGACATGTCGCTTTCTACGCGGAAGCTAGCAGAAGCGCTAGGTCATCCACTGCCGAATTTGTCGGCGAGTTTGGATGCGCTTTCCAATAAAAATATCGCCTAAAATCATGATCACGTAGTGAGCAAGCAGACCGATATGGACGTCTCCAAATGTAAGGTTATGGTCTTCTGCGACTATTATTTGCCCGGATACAAAGGCGGCGGTCCCGTCACTACCATCCGTAACATCGTGACGCGTTTGGGCAATGAGATCGATTTCTCGATTTTCACCCGTTCCAATGATCTCGGTGAAACGATTGCGTACTCCGACGTTCCGCTCGATGTTTGGCACCCGTTTTTCGGCGCTTCCGTTCGATACGCTACGCCCAAGAGTTTAACAGTTTCGAATGTGCGCCTAATATTGCGCCAGAAGAAGCCTGATGTCGTCTACATCAACAGTCTTTTTTCCCGAAAATTTTCTCTGCTTCCGTTGTTTGCAGCAAGACTTGAGAGGCGCCAGATGCGGGTGGTCATCGCTCCTCGGGGAGAATTGTCGCCTGGTGCACTCGCATTGAAAAGGACGCGGAAGAAGATTTATCTCACGACTCTACGCGCCACCGGTCTATGGCGGCATGTCGTTTGGCAGGCTTCCAGCCAGTTCGAGGAGATGGATATACGTTCAGTTATGGGAAAGGCCGCGACAGTGGTCGTTGCACCTGATCTGCCGTCCATTCCATTGGAACCGCCTCCCCGGCAAAAGAAGGCTGCCGGCAAGGCCCAGATTGTATTTGTGGGGCGTATCTCGCCCATGAAGAATCTGGCGGGTGCCATCAATGTTCTGCGCTCACTTTCCGGAAATATCGTTTTCTCTATTATCGGTCCGGTAGAAGACCAGAACTACTGGGCCATTTGCCAGCGCGAATTGGCGAAGCTTCCGGAAAACATCCGAGTTGATGTTCTCGGCCCACAAAGCCCAGAAACCGTACTTGCATCGCTGTCCCGTTTTGATGCGTTCTTTTTGCCATCCCTGGGAGAAAACTATGGCCATGTCGTCTTCGAATCCCTTGGCGCTGGGTGTCCGGTGATTATAAGCAACAGGACGCCATGGAGGGGGTTGGCCGGAAGAGGCGTCGGCATGGACGTGCCTTTGGAGTCACCCGAAGCTATGTCCGCTGCTCTTCAGCAAATCATCGATATGGATGAGAATGAACATCTAAAGATGAGGACTGCTGCAAGGGCTTATGCGCAGTCATTGCTGGCAGATGACAAGAGTGTCCAGGCTTCTCGTGCACTATTTGATATGGGATGCGAACTGAAACGTGAGCGATTCTGACGACGCCGCGTGTGTTGCGGCGATGTGAGCTCCTGGCTTGTCTTGCACCGTGCCCAGTGATAACAGCGACACAGTTTAGAAATCTGTGCGGTGTCCTATGTCATTTGAAGCCAGACTTACACGTCGACAGGAGCTGAAACAAAAACTGCGCAACCGGGAGCGGGCTTTCGGCGGCTGGGTTTCCTATCCTGACCCGTCCATCGTCGAGACGTTTGCCCGGGCGGGCTTTGATTTCATCGCCATTGATATGGAACACACAACCATTTCGCTTGAGCAGGCCCGCCACATCATCACCTCCTGTCAGGCTGAGGGGACGACATGTCTCCCACGTCCTGTGTCGCACACCAATGACATCTTCAAACCCCTACTCGAAGCAGGTGCCGATGGACTGATCGTCCAGATGGTCGAGACGAAGGAACAGGTCCGGGCTTTGATCGATCATGCCAAGTTTCCGCCGATAGGGCGTCGGAGCTACGGCGTTAACAGGGCCCACGGATATGGATTCGACTTTGATCGTTATATCACCAGCTGGAACGATGCATCGACCGTGATGCTGCAGATCGAATCGATCGCCGGTGTAGAAAACATCGACGAACTGCTGAGTTTCGACGAGGTCGACGCTGTTATGGTTGGACCATATGACATTTCCGGTTCACTTGGATTGCCCGGACAAATTAATCACCCGCGCGTCCGCGAGGCTGCAGCCAAGGTCGTCGGGGCCTGTAAACGTCATGGCAAAGGGTGTTGCACCCAGGTCGCGCATGTGACGCCCGAGGCGATTCAGGACGTTTTTGACCAGGGATATACCTTCGTTATTCTCGGTTCCGATCTATTCGTACTGTGGAAATGGGCCGAGCAGACACGGTTGGCCGTCAGTCAATTCAAGGGTGCGTAAAACAATGTCAAAATTCATTGAGAAGCTTTTCGACCTCGAAGACCGTGTTGTGGCGATTACCGGCGGCGGTGGCCACTTATGCGGTGAAATGGCGCGGGCCTTCGGCGAGGCTGGGTGCAAGGTAGCCGTTCTTGATATCCGTCCGGAAAAATCGGAAACGGTCGCCGCACAGATTAGAGAAAGGGGCGGTTCCGCCGTCGGTCTTGCACTAGATGCCACCAGCAAAAGCAGTTTCGAGTCGGCTCTAGAAGCGATCAATCGGGAATTCGGGGCGCTCGATATCGCAGTCAATGGCGCCGGCACCAACAGTTCTACACCCTTTTTCGAGATGGAACTGAAGGAATGGCATTCGGTGATGGATTCTCAGATCACCAGCACTTTTCTCGGCTGCCAAGTTTTCGGTCGCCAGATGGTCGCGAAGCGCTCCGGCTCGATCATCAACATTTCATCGGCCTCTGCCGGCCCCCCGTTATCCAGGGCGTTTCCCTACTCGGTCGCCAAGGCAGGCATTAAGAACCTGACGCAGAATCTCGGCCGCGAATGGGCCAAGCTTGGAGTGCGCGTAAACGCGATCCGTCCTGGGTTTTTCCCAACCGATTGGAATCGGAAGAATTTCATAACTGCAGAACGCGAGACTTCCATTCTTGGGCACACGCCAATGGGCCGTTACGGCGAGGTAAGTGAGTTGATTGGCGCGATGATTTGGCTCGCGTCCGACGCGGCCGGATTTGTGACCGGCGCAGAAATCGCTGTGGACGGTGGTTTCTCTGCGATGACGATCTGAGATATGACCATAAAAGTTGCAGTTATCACCGGTGGCAGCCGCGGTATTGGGCGCTCACTCGTCGAAGGCTTTGTCAATGCTGGCTACAAGGTGGTAGTTGGAGCCCGCAATGAAAGTGGAATCAGCGAAATATCGGAAGCCCATGTTCGTTTTGAAGCCATAGACGTTTCGGATGAGGATGGGCACTGCCATCTCGTCGATACAGCGTTGGCCTGGGGAGGCAAGCTTGACGTCTATATCAACAATGCAGGCTTTTCGGAATGGCGCCCCCTTGAGGCGATCGATGAACTGTTCTTCGATACGATGATCGGCGTCAATCTGAAAGGCACCTTCTGGGGATGCAAGGCAGCCGCCGCTGCCATGCGGGAAGGCGGTTCGCTGATTAATATTTCCAGCCTTGCCGGCAAACGCGGTAGCGCCAACAATGCCATGTATGTCGCTTCCAAATTTGGCGTGAATGGGCTGACTCAGTCGCTCGCGAAGGAACTTGGCCCCAAGTCCATTCGCGTAAATGCGATTTGCCCGGTTCTCGTTCGTACCCCGGGGTTGGTCGAAGCGCTCGAAACGGAATGGTCACCAGCGAAAGGCCAGCCAGATGAGTTTCTGAAGACCTTCACCGCAGGGAATTCAGCTTTGGGCTGGTTGCCCCGCGGCGATGATGTTGCTGCAATGGCCGTTTTCCTAGCCTCGGATGGCGCGGCGGCGATCACCGGCCAGTGTATCAACGTGGATTGCGGCGTGTTTCCCCAATAAGGTTGCTATACATGAAGGTGATCGGTCTCATTCCTGCGCATCTAGCGTCTGTCCGCTTTCCGCGGAAGATTCTTTTTCCGTTTCACGACGTCCCGATGATCGAACATGTGCGTCGCAGGGCATTAATGGCAGAGGGGCTTGATGAGGTATATGTCGCCACCTGCGATGAAGAAATCGCGACGACAGTAGCGTCGTCGGGCGGAAATGTTATCATGACCGCTAAGACCCATCAGAATGGTACGAACCGATGCGCGGAAGCAGCTGAAGCGCTCAGTTGCACACATATACTGTTGTTGCAGGGCGACGAACCGTTGCTGCTGCCGCGACACATCTCGGCTATGATTGCGGCCATGCGGGCTAATCCTGAAGGTGATGCCTGGAATGCAACTGCCCCGATAAACGAAGCCAGCGAACTCGACCGTCATTCCTTTGTCAAGTGCGCGTTGGGGATCCACGGCCGGATCAATTTCTGCTTCCGGCGCTCGCCGTCGATCGCTTCTTTCGAAGCACAGCAGACGGCGATCCGCAAGATCCTGGGTATGATAGGCTTTCGCCGCGACTACCTGATAACAATCGCCGCCGAGCCCGCGACAACTTTCGAGAAATTGGAATCGATAGAACAGATGCGGATCGTTGAAACCGGTGGTTTCCTGACATCGGTTCCCGTTGACGAGAGTCTTCCTTCTGTGAACGAACCTGCCGAAGCGCAGCAAGTGCTGGATTATGTCCAGCACTCGGAAGAGCAAGCGAACTTGCTGCGTCGGGTTTTAGCATGGTAACGCAATTATGGACTTAAGTCAGGTTATGACAGCGCAACAGGCAAATTCACGGCTGAAAGCAATCGCCTCATCCGGAACCGATCTGTTGCGGAGCAGTGATAATTCGGCGGTCGTCGCTGCGCCGATGCTCCATTTTCGAAACGCTCATCCGAACTCGCTCAAATTATATGCCGATGTGTTGAGGTCGCGCTTTGCCAGCAGCCTCGCCCGCGCCACTTTGCCAATTATCTATCACAATCTTCTTCGACCGTTCGTCGGTCGCAAGGGGAGTAGGTTTCGGGCTGGTGATCAGTTGCCTGAGCAGACGGACATTCTTTTTGTTTCGCATCTTCTCGATGTGCGGCGGATGCAGCAATCCAACGACATCTATATCGGCGATCTTGCCGAGAAGCTGCAAGGCCACGGCATTTCATCGATAAATGCCCTGATTGATCATACCCAGAGTTCCTCGTCAGATATTTCGGAAAATTGGTGCCGGTCTTCAACACCGAGAGTAGTGCTTGCCCGGCAGCTCGATATTCATACTGAGCTGCAGATTTCAGCGCGGCTTAGCCGTGCCGCTTTCAGCCTAGTGAAAAAAAGCATTTCGGGAAACACGGAGCTGGCTCGGTTTGCTGCTCTAGACGCTTTGTCTCCCACCGCACGGGACGCGATGCGAATTGCACGCCAAATTGGAGATCTGGTCAAGCGGTTGAAGCCGAAGATCGTCATGACGACTTTGGAGGGACACAGCTGGGAGCGGCTTGCATTTCATGCCGCACATGAAGCAAATTCCACAACAATCTGCGTCGGCTATGCGCACGCGCCGTTATTTCCTATGCACCACGCTCTAACTGCCGAACTCGGCAATGGATATGATCCCGATGTCATTGTGGTGCCAGGTGACGTGTCACTGTCAGTGCTAAAAAACAATCCGACCATGCTCGGGAAGGATATACGAGTTCTTGGCAGCGTCCGGAGTTTTGCCAAGAGCGAAGAATTCAGTAAGGAGCCAATTTCAAAGATTTGCCTTCTTCTTCCCGAGGGCCTAAACGACGAGGTTTCTGCATTGATCCGGCTAAGCCTGGAAGCGAGCGCAAAATGTCCAGATGTGCGGTTTCGAATTCGGCTGCACCCCGCCATGTCGAAGAGTCTTTTCTTAAAACAGCAGCCGGAATTTGCTAATTTGCCCCCGACATTTGAATGGTCTCAGGAACGCACGTTGAACTTCGATTTGGCAGAAGCGAATTGGGCGCTTTACAGAGGAAGCACAGCGATTATCAGCGCGCCGCTCCTGGGCACAAAACCGTTGCATTACCGGGTTCCCGGTGAACTGGCGGATATCGATCCCTTATTCGCGCTCGAAGGATATCGTGAAAGCGTTGATGGTCCGGAGCAGTTAGTGCGAATCCTGTCGACTGAACACGTTAGCACGGAAGCCGAGTTATCTACGGCAATCGACTTTTGTAGTAAATTTTACGTGCCGCTTCGCGAAAACGTTCTTGTCGATCTTATGCGTGGGTTCAAAAGTGAATCGTGAGGCCAAACGAAGGTGATTGTCTTGCCAAGGGTTTTGACATCGGATCCCGCTTTAGCCAGTGTAAGATTGTTGACATGTGACGTTGATGGCGTGCTGACGGATGGGGGGATGTATTTCGGTCCGGACGGGCTCAACCTTCTCCGTTTCCATGTTCAGGACGGAACTGGCCTCAAAATGCTACTGTCGGAGGGTGTCGCAGTCTGCTTCATCTCGCAAAGCAACAACGCTATCATTGCCCAACGGGCATCCACCCTTGGTGTGCCGCATTGTTTCCTCGGCGTAGATGATAAACTGGGACCGATCGCCGATCTGGCCACTCAGCTTAACATTGGCTTCCAAGATATTTGTCACATAGCAGATGATGTAAACGATCTAAGTCTACTCGAAAAAGTGGGCTTTCCGGTAACTGTCCCTGGCGGCGCGGCTAAGGTGAAGGACGTTTGCCGCTACGAAACAAAAACGGCTGCCGGTCACGGGGCCGTCAGAGAGCTTTGCGAGGCGATCATCACCGCGAAAAATTCGGGCAACTAAATTCATTACTTGGATTGCGAGACGTTGGATCAAACAAAGGACACAGAAACCCGATCGGCTTATTATTTGCGGGGCTTTGATTTCTCCTGTAGGGGAACAACCTGCACGGTTCATTGGCCATGCGTTTGTGTGATGGAAGTCGCGAAATGTGGGAAAACCGGGCGGTGAACAACTCATGCGGATACTGATATTGGGCGGCGACGGGATGTTAGGCCACCGGCTACTGTTGTCGCTTCGTGATTGTCATACTGTCAAGGTGACCGTCAGACGTGCGCTAGCCGATTACGAGATCTATGGAATATTTGATCGATCAAATACATTCGATCAGGTGGATTTGCGCGATGCGTCGCGCGTTCTTGAAGTGATGTCGGAGTTCTCTCCGGATTTGGTCGTTAACGCAGCCGGCATCGTCAAGCAAAGAGATGCAGCATCAGAAGCCTTGCTCAGTCTCGAGATGAATTCCGTTCTCCCTCATAGGATCGCCAATTATTGCCGCTCTGTCAGTGCTTACTTCATACATTTCAGCACGGATTGCGTGTTCAAGGGCGACAAGGGCGGGTATTGCGAAACAGATATTCCCGATGCTGTTGACCTCTATGGCCGAACGAAGCTATTGGGGGAGGTAACATATGAACACTGCATCACTTTGCGAACTTCCATCATTGGTTTGGAGTTGCACAGAAAGACGAGCCTTATCGAATGGTTTCTGAGGCAGACCGGCGAGATAAAAGGTTATAAGCGCGCAATCTTCACGGGTATTACGACTATAGAGGCCGCCCGCCTTGTCGATTTCTTGACATCGCGTCTCGGGAAACTCAGTGGCGTTTACAACGCAGCCTCAAAGCCTATCAGCAAATACGACCTGCTTCTATCCTTATCCGAGAAAATGGGCCGGACGGACGTAAGAATTGTGCCCGACAGCAGTTTTCATTGCGACCGAAGTCTTTTAAATGACCGCCTGGCGGAAAAGACTGGCTACAGCCCACCATGCTGGGATGTGATGCTTGAAGAATTAGCCCTGCTGGTCAAAAAAAGACAAACGTTGAACGCAAACTCGGTTTGAGATTGCTAGAAAGAGATCGCATGAACAATATATTAGAAGATAAGCGAATCCTCATCACTGGTGGAACTGGCTCCCTTGGCAAAAGCCTTGTTCGCCGGATTATCTCCGGGGAGCGTGGCAGTCCGAAAAAAGTGATCGTGATGAGCCGAGATGAAGGAAAGCAACATGAAATGCGCCTTTCCTATCTCAGCAAGGGCGCAAGTACCGATGAAGTTATTTATCGCAACTTCTTGAATATGCTCGAATTTCGCATTGGCGACGTTCGTTCATACGCGGATGTATGCGCAGCAATGCGCGACGTCGATATCGTCATCAATGCGGCGGCTTTGAAGCAGGTTCCGACCTGTGAGTATTTTCCGGAACAGGCCGTCATGACGAATTGTGAGGGCCCGGTCAATATCGTGCGTTCCGTCCGCGAGCGTATGTCGACACCTGAGGTCGTGATCGGCGTGTCCACGGATAAGGCTTGCAAGCCCGTTAATGTGATGGGTATGACAAAAGCTATTCATGAGCGTATTTTTATCGCGGGCAATGTCTTGGCGGAGAACACCCGCTTCGTTGGTGTTCGTTATGGCAACGTGCTTGCGTCGCGGGGTTCCGTCATTCCCGTGTTCCATGAGCAAATCAAGAACGGCGGGCCGGTGACGCTGACGGTTCCAGAAATGACGCGGTTTTTGTTGACGCTCGACCAAGCTGTCGATACTGTCTTCGAAGCGATTGAACGAGCGCTCCCGGGAGAAATCGTCGTTCCTCGTGCACCGGCTGCCACTGTTCTGGACATTGCCAAGGCCTTGATTGGCGAACGCGACATAGCCACCAAAATCGTCGGAATTCGCCCTGGCGAAAAGATGCACGAGCTTATGGTTTCAGAGGAAGAGTGCGACCATACCATCATCCGCGGGAATTTCATGGCAATTCTTCCCATGCTGCCGGAACTGCAGCGAGAGACGCTGGATAAGTCAGTGATTCTTGGCAAGGAGTTCAGCTCTGCCGACACGGTTATGACGTTGGCTGAGACTAGGAGCCTGCTTGAGCGGCACAAGCTGCTCGTCGAACAGCGCGATTTTGCCGACACTTCTGAGCTACTGCGCTGAGATCGGCCATGTCCAAATCGCGGGAAGTACGGCGGGCGCGTCTAAAGGTTGCGACTATTGTCGGGACGCGGCCCGAAATTATCAAATTGAGTCGTGTCATCGATGAGTTAGATCGCTATGTTGATCATGTGCTCGTGCACACCGGCCAAAACTACGATTACGAGCTGAACGAAGTCTTCTTCGAAGACTTGGGTATTCGCAAACCAAATCATTTTTTGGACGCTGCAGGGCCGACCGCTGCAGATACGATTGGATCGATCATCTCTAAGAGCGATGCCTTATTACGTGAAATCAGGCCGGATGCGATTCTTCTCTATGGCGATACCAACAGTTGCCTGTCTGTCATCGCAGCCAAGCGGTTAAAAATTCCGGTCTTTCACATGGAGGCGGGCAACCGTTGCTTCGACCAAAGAGTGCCCGAGGAAATCAATCGCCGGATTGTCGATCATTTGAGTGATGTCAACATGACGCTGACAGAGCATGCGCGGCGTCACCTCCTGTCAGAGGGAATTAAACCAGAGCTGACATTCGTGATCGGCTCTTCGATGCCGGAAGTTCTGACGCATCATCAGCAGGCGATTGCGGCATCAACCGTATTGGAACAACTCTCGCTCACTCGAGGCGGATATTTCGTTGTGTCGGCCCATCGCGAGGAGAACGTGGATTCACCTGAGAAACTGCTTATGCTTCTCGAGGGGCTCGATATGCTTGCCGAGCGGTTTGAAAAGGAAGTGATCGTTTCCACTCACCCGCGCACCCGCAAACGATTGAGCGGTGCCGAGCTTAAGAGATCGCCTCGCGTTCGTTTTATGAAACCGCTTGGCTTCCTTGATTATGTAAAATTGCAGCGGGAGGCGTTCTGCGTAGTTTCAGACAGCGGGACACTGACCGAGGAGGCCTCTATTCTTGGCTTTCCCGCAGTTATGATTCGAGAAGCGCACGAGAGGCCGGAAGGGGTGGATGTTGGTACCCTCATCATGAGCGGCTTCGATCCAGAGCGGCTGTACGACAGTGTCTCAGTCGTCACATCTCAGGCGGCGGATATCGCTGACGGTCGCGCCACGCCGTTGATCGCGCCACGCGACTATATGGTCGACGATGTGGCGCGCAAAGTGGTCCGGATAATCCTAAGTTATAGCGGGTACATTGACCGGACAGTTTGGGCGAAGTGACCTAAGAAGGTCTACCACCGGGCGGATGCCCACGCAGGGAAGATGGTTGTGAGAGAAAAAATAGCATATGTGGTCCCCACCAAGGATCGCCCTGACGATCTGCGGAAGCTCTTTGACAGCCTTCGGAGGCAAGGCGATGCACCCGATCAGGTAATTATCGTCGATGCAAGTGAACCACCGATAAGGGCAATATGCGACGAATACGCAGATCTTCCGATCACATATGTCCGCGAATACCCCCCCTCACTCGCCAGGCAGCGCAACGCTGGAATGGCAGCGTTAAATGAGGGGATTACAATTGCCGGTTATCTGGACGACGATCTCGAACTCGAACCAGATGCTACCGGCAAAATGAGAGAGTTCTGGGGGGCCGCAGGGCCGGGTGTTGGCGGCGCAGCCTTCAGTATTGTCAACCAGCCTTTGAGACATTCTGCCTTGGGGGTCGCTGCCGACTTCTTTCTGTTGAACGCGAAGCAGCAGGGTCGGTTGCTACGATCAGGCTTCGCTACGTCTATTGCGGTTCCCTTTGAAGATATTGAAACCGATTGGCTATATGGTGGTGCTACGCTTTGGCGACGGAAGGTAATCGAGCAGCATCGTTACGATGAGTGGTATATCGGTCACGGCTTTCTAGAGGACGTGGACTATAGCTACCGTGTGTCACGAAATCACAAGCTCTGGGTTGTCGCCTCTGCCCGGGTATGGCATTGGCCTCGTCCGGTGATGGCGTCGAAACAATTTACGCTCGGCGTGCAGCAAGTCGTGAATCGTATTTATTTTACTAGAAAGATGGGCACCTTTTCCATCCCAGCGCTTTCATGGGCGCTTCTCGGGCAATGTTTTTTCAATATAGCACAATCCGTTCAGCAGAGAGAAAGCAGCGGCTTTCGGCGCTTTCTCGGGAACCTTAAGGGTCTCGCCCTCGTCATCAGCGGCAGACTCAATTCAGTCGACGGAATCTGGAAATAACGTGGACCTGTCCCGTGGCGACTAAGACCGGCTGTTCATTAAGGATGTTAACGGGTCATGCGCATTCTATTCGTTTCCCAATATTTTTGGCCGGAGGATTTCCGCGCGAACGATATCGTTTTGGGGCTGAAGGAACGTGGCCACGAAGTTGTTGTCGTCACAGGCTTGCCGAATTATCCGGGCGGTAAGCTTTTCCCGACCTATTCATTATTTCGAGGACCCTATAGAGAGGAGTGGAACGGGATAGAAATTATTCGAAGCCCGTTGTTGCCGCGAGGCCAGTCCAACGGCATCAAGCTGGCTTTGAATTATATGAGCTTCGCACTGCTCTGTTCCGTGATCATGCTGCTTCGCCGCAGAAAGGCAGATATTGTCTTTTGTTGGATGGTGTCCCCGATAACGCAAGTGCTACCCGCTGTTGTTGCCAAAAAGCTTCTGAACGTCCCGCTTGTGCTCTGGGTGATGGATCTCTGGCCGGATAGCCTTTTTGCGTCCGGGCGAGTGTCGAACCGACATCTGATAAAATTGGCCGGCAACTTTACTGGATGGATATATAGACACTGCGATATCATCCTGGGACAATCCCGGCGGTTTACGGGTCATATAAGGAAAGTCGGGCGGCTTTCACACGAACGGGTGAGCTATATGCCGCAATGGGAGCCTCCCGTTCCACCTACGGAATGTCAACCCACGAGTCTTCCGCCTTTTCCTGAGGGGTTTCGGATCGTATTTACTGGTAATGTGGGATTTTCACAGGATTTCGGCACGATCGTCGAGGCAGCCCGGCTTTTGTCTGTAAGATCGGATATCCATTGGATTATCGTGGGAGAAGGCGATGCGCTTCCATGGGTGCGGGAGCGTGTCGTTGAAGCCGGTCTGCTAGCGAACTTTCATCTGGTCGGACGTTACCCATTCGGTGCGATGCCGGGATTTTACGACAACGCAGACGTTCTGTTGGCGACCTTGCGCGGGGTCGAGATTTTCAGCATGACCATTCCGACCAAAATCCAATCCTATCTCTCCAGCGGCAAACCAATAATCACCGCGATCGATGGTGAGGTCGCCGAAATTGTATCTGAGAGCGGAGCGGGGTTTGCCGTCGCAGCGGGAGATGCTGAGAGCCTTGCTAGCGCGGTATTAAGAATGGCGTCGCTTTCGAAACAAGAGCGCGGGGAGATGGGCGAGCGAGGACAGCAGTACTTCCGAAAGAACTTTGGACGGGAGGAGCTCCTTGACCGTCTCACAACATTGCTTAATGAAGTAGCAGAAAGTGACTCGCGAACCTGATCCAGCGGCCTGAAAGGGCTGCGGAACAAAAAGAGGCCGAAATAGCCATCGGCGACGAGAGACGCAACTATAGGCAATAAGGACAGAAAGCATGATCCCCTACGGCCGTCATCATATCGACGAAAGCGACATCAAGGCCGTGGCTGACCTGTTGCGCGATGGATTTCTTACACAAGGCCCGATGGTGACCGCGTTCGAAAATGCCGTGGCCGCCTACACCGGGTCAAAATTCGCTGTGGCCGTTTCAAGCGCTACCTCGGGACTTCACCTTGCCGCCGCGGTCGCCGGCGTCCAGCCTGGCACGACTCTGGTGACCTCCCCAATAACCTTCGTGGCCAGCGCCAACGCGGCGCTGTACAATGGAGCTGCTCCTCTGTTCGCCGATATCGACGCGGCCACCGTCAACCTAGATCCGGCTAAACTGGAGAAGGTCCTAGCGATGAACAGCGACGTCAAGGCCGTCGTGCCGGTTCATTATGGCGGGCTCGCCTGTGACATGGCCGCGATTCGAGAAGTTGCCGACCGGTTCGGCGTTTTTGTGATCGAAGACGCCGCGCATGCGCTCGGCGGGAACTATCAGGACGGCGGAAGAATTGGTAATAACAGTTTTTCCGATATGACGGTGTTTTCGTTCCATCCCGTCAAGGCTATCGCTGCCGGCGAAGGTGGTATGATCACGACCAACAGCGAAGATTCCTACAGGCGTCTTCTAAGACTCCGCAGTCACGGCATCAACAAACTGGACGACCCGTTCATCTACGACGAGGATGCGTTTGCGGGCGGTGAAGCTAATCCCTGGTACTACGAGATGCTGGAGGTAGGTTACAACTACCGCATCACCGATATCCAGTGTGCCCTCGGACTTTCGCAGTTCCGGAAGCTCGACCAATTTATTTCAAGGCGGCGGCGGCTTGCGATGGTCTATGATGACGCTTTCAGCGACTTTAAAAACCTTCGCCCTGCTCAACCGAGGAAAGGGCGGGACCGGAGTGGGCTTCATATCTATGTGGTGCGGATCGATTTCGACGCTATCGGCATGGGGCGCGGAGAGCTTATGCGGGCGCTGAGAGCCCGCAATATTGGATCGCAGGTCCACTATATTCCGGTTACCAGCCAGCCCTATTATCGCAATTTAGGTTTCAAGACCTCAGACTATCCAAACGCTGCGGACTTCTATAGCCAGGCCCTCAGCATTCCGCTGTATTTTGATTTGTCCGACGATGAGCAGGCAATGGTTATCGAAGCGCTTCGAGAACTTGTTGGATGAAGCTCAGCCTGGGAACTGCGCAGTTTGGGTTAGCCTACGGTGTGTCTAATACGACCGGACAGCCCTCGGAAGCCGAGACAGCCCTCATCATCGCGCGGGCGCGGCAACACGGTATCCGCACTATAGATACAGCCAGAGCCTATGGCGATGCGGAGAAAAGATTGGGCGAGATTGGGATCGAAGGATTCGACATCGTCACCAAGATTGGTGGTGTTGAAGGGCCCCATCTTACAGATGAGGTGAGATCATCGCTTTCAAGCTTGCGAATCGCAAGCCTCTATGGGCTGTTGTTGCATCGCCCTTTCGAACTACTTGCTAGCCAGGGCGCCGATCTCAGAGATGCTATGGTGCAATTGCGGACGGCAGGCGTGGTGAAGAAGATTGGGATGTCGGTCTACGATCCTTCCGAGCTTGACGCGGTAATTCCATTTTTTCGGCCTGATATCGTTCAACTGCCCCATAACATTCTCGACCGCCGGATGGAGCGAAGTGGCTGGCTGCAGAAATTAAAGGATATGGAAGTTGAAATTCATGTCCGTTCAGTGTTTCTACAGGGCCTGCTGATCATGCCGTCGTCTGCGCGTCCGACGCGGTTCGCACGCTGGCAGCCGTTGTGGCAGCATTATGAAAACTGGCTCAGACGGGTTGGCGTGTCGCCTGTTGAAGCCTGCCTTGGTTTCGCACTTGCGAATCCTTTAGTGGATCGCGTGATTGTAGGTCTTGTGAATACGACCCAGATGGAAGAATTACTTGCGGTAAATCCATTGAAGGAAAGCCCTCCTGAAATCTTAGCGAGTGACGATCAGTCCCTGGTAAATCCAAGTCTCTGGAATAATTAGGTTTCTTCGCTCTGAGCACAGCGGTGGTGGACTAAGATGAAAGTTGTAGCAATTGTCCAAGCAAGAATGGGATCGTCACGTCTTCCAGGCAAGGTCCTTCGCGAGATTTCAGGCCAACCCTTGATTTCAGTGCTCATGAAACGATTGGCGCGATCACGAAGATTGCACGAGGTTGTCGTGGCAATTCCGGATGGGCCTGCTGATGATGTCCTTTCCCGTTTTTTGGATGTTAACGGATATAAGGTCTTTCGTGGCTCGGAACACGATGTGCTTAATCGATATTTT
This sequence comes from Rhizobium sp. M1, assembly GCF_002531805.1. Classification (NCBI taxonomy): domain Bacteria; kingdom Pseudomonadati; phylum Pseudomonadota; class Alphaproteobacteria; order Hyphomicrobiales; family Rhizobiaceae; genus Rhizobium; species Rhizobium sp. M1. The sequence continues at coordinate 18,366 of NZ_NWSW01000040.1, forward strand.
GAAGCCGCAAAGAGATATGAGGCCGACGTAGTGGTCAGGGTAACGGGTGACTGCCCATTCATCGATCCTGCGGTGGTCGATACGGTCATCGACAGGTTTGTTTCGTGCGGGGCAGACTACGCCTCCAACGTCGCTCCGCCGACGTTTCCCGACGGCCTTGATGTCGAGGTTTTCGGATTCTCCTCCCTCCAACGCGCACACCTCGAAGCGACAGAGCTGACGCAACGAGAACACGTCACCCCCTATCTACGAAAAACGGGGTTGTTTAAGACGGTCAACGTCAGCAATGAGTGCGATCATTCGGCGGAACGCTGGACAGTGGATGAAGTAGGCGACCTTCAGGTTGCAGATGCAATTCTGGCTCAATTGGGTCCCGATATCGATTTTACTTGGCGAGACATCCTCCAGCTCAAGACAGGTCGACCGGAGCTTTTTCAATCCAACAGCGGCATAGAGCGAAATGAGGGTTTGATCATGAGCAGCGGACAGAAACTTTGGAAGCGCGCAAAGGAGGTGATCCCAGGCGGAAATATGCTCCTGTCGAAACGGGCTGAAATGTTTCTGCCGGGCCGATGGCCGGCCTATTTCAGCAAGGCGAAAGGGCATACGGTCTGGGACCTAGACGGAAATATGTACATCGATACGTGCCTGTTCGGTGTGGGAACGAATACTCTAGGATATGGTCATCCGGAAGTGGACGCTGCTGTCATGGCTGTGGTAGCAGACGGCAACATGTCAACCCTGAATGCGCCCGAGGAAGTCTATCTGGCGGAGCGCCTGATCGATCTGCATCCGTGGGCAGACATGGCTCGCTTCTGCCGTTCCGGCGGAGAAGTGAACGCGGTCGCGATCCGGATTGCAAGAGCGGCAAGCGGGCGGGATAAGGTTGCGTTCTGCGGTTATCATGGCTGGCACGACTGGTACCTGGCTGCAAATCTCGGCAATGATCGTGCGCTGGCCGGCCATCTCTTACCTGGACTGGAGCCTCGCGGTGTTCCGCAAGAGTTGCGCGGATCGATCCGGCCGTTCTCGTATAACTCGATTGCCGAATTCGACGAGGCAGTCTCCGATCCGGAAGTTGGAGTTATTTTCATGGAAGTCTCCAGAAATTCAGGCCCGCAGGAAGGCTTTTTGGAGCATATCCGCTATGTCGCCTCGCAGAAAAATCTAGTCCTGATCTTCGACGAATGCACTTCGGGCTTCCGACAGAGTTTCGGAGGGCTGCACAAGGTTTACGGCGTTGAGCCTGATATGGCTACATTTGGCAAAACGATAGGCAATGGCTACGCCGTGACGGCTGTAATTGGCCGTCGGGCGATCATGGAAGCAGCACAATCCACCTTTATCTCCTCCACCTTCTGGACCGAACGCATTGGTTCAGCTGCGGCCCTCAAGACCTTAGAAGTCATGGAACGGGAGCGTTCATGGGAGATCATTACTGCAACCGGGCTTGACGTTCAACGCCGTTGGCAGCAACTGGCGGATGATTATGGCCTTGTGATCGATCATTGGGGTCTTCCTTCGCTGTGTGGATTTACTGTCAGAAGCGAGAATGCACTCTCCTATAAGACGCTGATCACTCAAGAAATGCTCGCAAAGGGCTATCTTGCAGGAAACAGTATATATAGCTCGATTGTTCACACGCCTGACGTTATCGAAACCTTCTTCGAAAAGCTGGCGCCGGTCTTTAGACTTATCAAGGAATGCGAGGACGGACGTAACATCATGGATCTTTTGGACGGACCGATCGCCGATAGCGGTTTCAAGCGCCTCAACTGATGATGGACTTGGGTCGTTGTTCCGCAGGAGTACTTTGAATGCCTCGGCATACCGAAGTGGTAGTTTTCCGCTGTGATAGTTCAATATCGATTGGTGGTGGTCATGTGATGCGTTGCATCACCTTAGCCGAAACGCTTCGCAAACTCGGATACTGTTCGCACTTTATCTGTCGGGAACTTGAGGGAAATCTCATCTCAGTTGTGGCAGAAAAGGGATTTGAGGTTCATCGTCTTCAGCCGACACCGCAGTTCACCATTGGTTTGGATGATACCGAAGAGGTAGCGTTCGAACAGGCGGACGCTTTCCAATGTCATCAGATCATCAAAGCGATCCAGCCTGAAATGGTGGTTGTCGATAGCTATGCACTCGGAGCAGGATGGGCGAACGAGGCGATTCCGAGGAGTTGCGACGTATTCGTTGTAGACGATATCGCAGATAGGCCGCTGCGGTGCGATATCGTTCTCAACCAAAACTTCGGCCGGCAAGCTGAAGAGTATGATCAGCTCGTGCCAAAAGGAAGCAAGCGGCTGATTGGCCCTCAGTTTGCTCTCCTCCGGCCTGAGTTTGCTCAAGCTAGATCGCGTTCTTTGTCCAGGCGGCGAGGGCAAGGCCTCCGGCATTTGCTCATTATGTTTGGGCAAACCGATCCCAATAACTGCAGCGGCGAGGTTCTTAATTACCTTCTTGAACAAGGTCCCTCCTCCGTTCAGAAAATCACGGTTGTTTGTGGGGCACAGGCGCCCCATTTTGCTGATATATTGGAGCGCGCGAGAACTGCGCCAATTCCGGTAGACGTACTTTCGGGAGTCACCAATATGGCTGAATTGCTCATCGACTGCGATGCAGCAATCGGTGCTGCGGGAACAAGCGTGTGGGAAAGATGCGTGCTCGGTGTTCCTTCGCTACTTCTTACATTCGCCGAAAACCAGCGAGCCGGGATGATTGCGCTGGACGACGCCCAGGCAGGTATTGCGCTTGGGGATGCTCAGGCCATGGATTGGCAGACCAACCTTCATGATGCTCTTAGAAAGCTGAACGACCCGGATGTCCTCAACCTTTATAGTGAGCGTGCGTCCGCCATCTGTGAGGGGTTGGGGGCCGAACGGGTAGCACAGGTAATCGTTTCTCAGAGGATATCTCTACGTGATGCAACCCTGGACGATGCCCGGGCCGTTTGGCATTGGAGACGGGGTGGAGGAGCGGATCGATATTACAGATCCCCCCAAAGTGCAGATATCAAAGCGCACATAGCGTGGTTCACAGCGGCATTGAACGATCCCAAACGTCATCTTCTGATCTTTGAGCTCGATTCTGTGCCGGTAGGGCATATTCGGCTAGATCGAAGTGAAGATGGGCAAGCGGCAGACGTCAGCATCTGTATCGATCTTGGCCACCGTGGAATTGGTCTGGGGCCGCGCGCGCTTCGGAAGGCATTAAGTTTCGCAGAGAGACAGGGGATAAAGACTCTTTATGCGGATATCCACCAGGACAACATCGGATCATTGGGGGTTTTCCGTGGACTGCAATTTGATACTGTCGGTGAAGAATTGCCGTTTTTGCACTTGAGGTTGGCGCTTTGAGTTATCGGAGCTGTTGGTGCACCAAGCCCCTGTTTGCTTTACAAGCATGCATGATTTGACTAATGCACCTGTTCTTATACCGACTTCGCGGGGACGGCGAAAACGCTAGCCCAGCAGGCTCAATGGAGAATTCGATGACGATAAAAATCGGCGATCGGTTCGTCGGACCCGAACACGCCCCGTTCATCATTGCTGAAATGTCCGGAAATCATAATCAGTCGCTGGATAGGGCGCTGGCGATCGTGGATGCCGCCGCGGACGCCGGTGCGCATGCGCTCAAGCTGCAAACCTATACCGCCGATACTATTACGCTGAATGTGCATGGCGGCGACTTCGAGATCTCTGATTCTGACAGCCTCTGGGTAGGCAAGAACCTGCATGATCTTTATGCGCAGGCTTATACGCCTTGGGAATGGCATGCACCTATTATGGCGCGCGCTAACGAACGCGGGATTCAGTGCTTTAGTTCACCTTTCGACGAGACGGCAGTGGACTTTCTGGTCGGCCTGGACGTACCGGCATTCAAGATCGCGTCGTTCGAGAATAATCACCTTCCACTGATAAAAAAAGCAGCAGCCACCGGAAAACCTCTGATCATCTCTACGGGGATGGCGACGGTTACGGAATTGGACGAAGCTGTTCGAACCGCGCGCGCAGCGGGCTGCAAAGATCTCATTCTCCTAAAGTGCACGAGCACCTATCCGGCTACACCGCAGAACAGCAACGTACTGACGATACCGCATATGTCAGCGCTTTTCGGTTGCCAGGTCGGCCTCTCCGATCACACTATGGGCACGGGCGTGGCAGTGGCGGCTGTGGCTCACGGCGCAACTGTGGTGGAAAAGCATTTAACCCTGCGACGAGCTGATGGTGGCGTCGATAGTGCCTTCTCCCTTGAGCCGGGGGAAATGAGTAGCCTGGTGATTGAGACTGAGCGTGCTTGGCAGGCACTTGGCGCCATTACCTATGGGCCAACCGAGGCGGAGCGGAGGTCGCTTGTGTTCCGGCGGTCGATTTATGTTGCGCGTGAGATTCATGCTGGTGATATCTTCACGACGGAAAATATCCGCATCGTTCGACCTGGGCGAGGATTGCCTCCGCGTGACTTCCCGGCCGTATTGGGACGAAGGGCAAATCGCGACCTGCCTGCAGGCACGCCGATGTCGTGGGAACTAATAGGTTAGGGATAGCAAATGATAGCGACACAGCGGCTGTTCCTAAGGCCTTTGCGGCAGGAAGACGCAACGCAGCGGTATCTCGATTGGTTTAGCGGCCCCGCGTCTGAAAGGATCCGTTCAAGCGACTTAATGAAAGAAACCGACGATCTGCGCCGTTACATCGCAGAAAGGCAAGCGCGCAAGGACGTTTTGTTTCTCGGAATATTTGAGCGGTCGTCCGGTGAACATATCGGGAATCTGAAATACGAGCCTATTTCTGAAAAGGAACTCGTGGCGACCATGGGCGTATTCATCGGCGAGTCTTCAGCACGTGGCAGGGGAATCGCCGGTGAAGCGATCCAAGCAGCCAACTCGTGGCTCAAGGATCACCGTGGCATTCGCAAGATCGTTCTCGGGGTCGAAACCGATAATGTTGCGGCTATAAGGGCGTATCAAAAGATTGGTTTCTCATTTAAGGAATGCGGGGAAATTTCTTCCTCTGCATCTACAAGAAGTATGATACTCATTATATGAGGTTGCCACGCGTCATCAAGAACGTGCTTGTCCGTCATAAGCACAAGGCTATTCGCCAGTATATGCGGGGTTATCGTCAGCTCAGGGGCACCGGAGATCTGGCGAGGGTTGAAGATATCAAGGACGCATTGGCACATACCGAGATCTGTGTGGCCGGAAAAGCTTCCGTCACGTTTTTTGGCGCCTCGCTACCATTTGCCGACAAAGTTATCCGTCAATATCTGCTGATTACGATCGCGGAGAAATCGCTGAACAGAAAGCTTCTTGCTGCCTGCGCTCACGCGAGATATTCGATAGTCCATCCGCTTCCCGAAGTTTGGCGACGAACGCTCGCTGCGCACGGGTTTCCGGTGTCGAATCTTCGCTGCCAGTTGCTATGGATGGCTTTCCTGGTTGCAATGTACTGTTATGGGCTTGTCGCTATATCCCGGACGCTGATGACTGCCCTTGCGCGCCGGGACGAGGCCCCGATGGGTGATTCTGCTTACTTTGCAGGCATCTCAGCCGGCCAACTGCCAAGGCGCCAGGAACCAAGCTGGGATGTATTCTCATGGTATGCGTCTTGGGCCTCTCGTGCTCCAGCCTTGCAAGCGCTGACACACAGTATCGGCTCGCCAGCGCAGGCGCAGGCGGGCGGTCTGCCTTTACGTTTTGTCAGACAGCCGCAGCCGCCGCCCGTGGGGTTCTATGAATGGAGCAGGCTGGCGTGGCGTTGCTGCGGCCTCATCTATCTCGCGACCGCCAGCGCACTAAGGGGTCGATGGTGGCATGCGCTTTTGCTTCGCGAAGCCGTAAGGGCGGCGGAAATACAAGCCGTATCACCTGATCGCCTGCCAAAGGATTATCTTATCAACAACTCCGGGTGGCTGTACCGACCAATCTGGACTTATTTCGCCGAGGCCGCTGGTAGCCGCGTCCTGTTTTACTTCTATTCGACAAACTGCGAGGTCTTCAAAAAAACTCATGGATACCCTCGTCAAAGCAACCACTGGGAGCTTTGTAGTTGGTCATCCTACCTCGTATGGGACGAATATCAGAAGGACTTCATTCGGCGTCTAGGTTTGGATGGCGACATTTATATTGTGGGTCCCATCTGGTTCTCCGATGCGGATGCGCGAATTCCGCAGTTGACCGGGGCGAAGGTCGCGGTGTTCGATGTCCAGCCGATGCGCGACTCGATCTATCAGAGTTTTGCCTTAAGTATGGAATACTACACGCCCGATACGGCAATCCGATTTGCTGAGGATGTCGTGGCTGCTGTGCAGGCCAGCAGGGCTCACGTTCTTTGGAAGCGAAAACGAAACATAGGCCGCAATGTCCACCCGCTTTATGTGCAAGTTCTCAACCGATTGACAAACGAAGACCGCATCGTGTCGATCGAACCTTCTCTGGCGGCCCAGCACGTCATCGCGGTTTCGGATTGTGTGGTGAGCATGCCGTTTACTTCGACGGCCATTGTCGCTCGCACGATGAACAAGCCATCATGCTATTACGACCCCACAGGGCTTGTGGAAGCCAACGATCGTGCCGCGCATGGCATCGAGATATTGAAGACTGCCGGCGAACTTAACGCTTGGATTCAAAAAAATGCGGTGGTACATGCCTCCGTCGATGGGAGTGGTCAGAATGAATGAGCGGCGCATTATCGAAATCGGATATGGCGATGTTCGCCGTGTAAAAATTGGTCGAGGCCTGCCACTAGTCTATATTGGCGGCCCCTGCGCAATCGAAAGCAAGGATCACGCCTTTAAAATGGCGAAAGCTATTGCGACTGTGTGCGATCGATTGAAAATGCCCTGGATATACAAGTCCTGCTACGACAAGGATTCGCGTTCGTCGGCAACTAGTTTTCACGGCGTCGGACTTGAAGAAGGCATGAGAATTCTTTCTGATATCCGCAACGAGTTCGGGGTTCCGGTAGTGTCGGATTTTTCGGATCCATCCTGGGCGGCCGCAACGGGTGAAGTATGTGACTTCGTGCAGGTTCCGGCATATTTGTGCCGGCAAACTTCCATCCTGCGGGCAGCAGCCGAGGCAAAGCGTCCCGTTCATCTCAAAAAGGGTCAATTCATGAGCCCTTGGAACATGCGAAACTCGGTGCGCAAGCTCGAATCCTTCGGCTGCGATCAAATACTGCTGACCGATCGCGGAACTTTTCTGGGCTATAACATGCTGGTCAATGACATGACCTGTTTTCCGATAATGGCCAAAACCGGCTATCCAGTCTGCTTTGATGCCACCCACTCAGTACAGATGCCGACGTCAATGGGAAATCTGTCCGGTGGTCAGCGCGAATTTATCCCTTTTCTGGTACGCGCCGCTGTAGGCGGCGGCATTGATGCGCTTTTTATGGAAACTCACGACGATCCCGATCGGGCGTTATCTGACCCGAATACTGTTTTGGATTTAAAGTACTTGGAATTGGTGTTGTCACAGGCCATGACCATGCATGAAGCAAGGCTCTCTATCTTGGATCGACATGGAGAAGACAATGTCCACTCTTCCAATTGAGAATCTCCTCGTATCGGAATTGGCAATGCCGATCGGAGATTTTCCAGTAGTGTCAAAGCAAACGATATTTAAGGCAGCTCTAGAAGAAATGGGCCGCACCAAACTCGGCATCGTTTGCATAACAGACGATAATTTGATGCTTCTAGGGATTGTGACCGATGGCGATATCCGCCGCCGACTACTGTCGGATCAACGTCCCTTTTCAGCCCTCTTCGGCGATGAAGCACTGGATCATGCTACTCGTCAACCCGTGACCGTGAGTGCGGATGCGAGCCTTATCGATGCCGTCCAAGTGATGGAGGATAAAAAAGTTTGGGATCTGCCTGTCGTTGATGCCGACGGCCGGCTGGAAGGTCTTCTCCATCTCCATCGGGTGATGCAAGTCCTGCTGGGACTCAAGGAAATTTCGCCAACTGTAGAGTCGTAGATTTTCGATATGTCTCGACCTTGGCAATTGACGCGGACGTGAGAGAACACAATTTCAACGCTAGCAATCGCAAGCCGTACATTACAAAAGCACGGTACAACAGATCCAGCACCGCGATAAGCAACCCGTCGTTCATGACGCGAACACGCAAGGATACGGCCGCGGCTATTTGGTATGCGGCTGGTGTCGGTGACCTTTGCCATGGCTAATAGTTCTCAAATTTTTATTCCATCGCTCCATCTCGTACGCGGCATCTGCGCGGTCTCTGTGGCCACGTATCACTACTTAGCGTGGGAGCACGAGTTCATAATTAGTAGTATGGGCACATTTGGTGTCTATACTTTTTTTGTTCTCTCAGCAGTGGTGTTACTCCATACGCATGCCGAAGAGTTCCGTGGCTCTATCTCACGATCCTGCTTGCTGAAATTCTACGTGTTGAGATTCGCCAGGGTAGTTCCCTTACTCGCGGCTACCACGTTGCTCGGCATGGCTTTTGTCCATTTCCAACAAGGCGCCACCTTCGACTATATGTGGAAAAAGAGCTTCTTGACTGCTTCTGGACTGTTCGCATTGCATATGCCGGGGATATTATCGACAACAACGGGAGCTTGGTCGCTTGGGATAGAGATTTTATTCTACTTGCTGTTTCCTGTTTTGGCGCTGATCTGCTCAGGCATGTCAACAAGAGCTATTGCGTTATGTGTTGCGTTTCTTCTATTCGCGCAGTATGCGTTGCTGAAATCTCTTCCAGAACCATCGGCGCCCGAATTCTGGGGCCAATATACTATGCCGTTGACCTTTGCTCCATTTTTCGGAGCCGGATTTTTAATATATCGATCGACCCGATCCAGTTCGTACCTTAATCTCGGCCTGTCGATGCTATGCTTATCCCTCCTATTTGGCTTTTCTCTCATGTTCAGGCAAAGTGTATTCGCCGGCGGCTCCACATATCTAGCGCTAACGGGACTCGCCGGGGGCGCCGTTTATTTCGCTTGGTCTGCAAAGCTGCCATCTCTGCTCCTGCCTCTTGCAATGTTTCTCGGAAACATCAGCTACTCGCTTTACCTTACGCACTGGATTGCGTTTGAGGTGGCCAAAAAGTCAGGTGTTACTGCGATATTCCCCGTTATAGCCGTTTCGATCGCCTATTTTAGTTGGAAATTTATCGAGAGACCTGCCCGACAATTTCTGGCGCCTCCGCCTCGGGAAGCGGTCTCTTCGACTGCAGCCGGCCTACCTCAATCAGAATAATGGAAAAAGACGGTCTTTCCACCCGAGCAAGGCAACCTCCGGCAATCTGACGATCAGATTGAAGCTGCATAATGCTACCGAGCTCCTTGTCTTTGCATTTATAGGCGGATATGTCGACCGCCGAGGGCTGCCGACCAGAAGCTATTGATGAAAATAAAGCACAGAGGCAACTAACAGGGAGGCGAGATAGTGACTTACCTGGAATGGCGAGCGCGCACCGGATTCGACCTCGCGAGGTTGTTCGTTCCGGTCCTTATCATCACCGCTATTGCGGCCAATGTTTTGACAGCACAAACAAGAGAATGGCTGGTGTTGGGTGGGAGAGCATGCCACCTGGCGTCCATTGGCTTCGCGGTTAGTCTTGCCTTGGCGGCCTCCCGAGGCAGCTTGGCATTTATAGCAGCTCTCATCTTCTCGTTTGCTGCTGGAACACTATTAAACGCAAGAGAACTATATTTAGACCTGCTTTGTATCCTTTTTCTTTTGGCAGGGTCTTTAGTATCTCGATACGATCTCAAGCGGGCGACATGCACGCTTCAGCTCTTGACGCTAGCCAGCGGCGTGTTGATGTTTCTCCAGGTGATCGGAGTGGCGGAGTGGACCCAATATCTCAACACAAGTGGTGGTTCAGAGATACCTTTAACCCCGTTTCCAACATTCCTTGTACCGGCACAAGACCTGATGGCACAGCACGTCCAGGGACGTCCTGTAGGGCTATTTCATTCTAATCCATTTGCGTGCTTGATTGTGCTTGTGACTCTAGCCCTCACTTTGTCGGGTGACGAAGAACGGCCGTTGTGGTTGGACGTTTCCTTAGCCGCTGTTGCCGTCCTTACTCTTGCTAAAGCGGTCTATCTCGGTGCGGCCCTAATCGTTTGGCTGACCGCCTACAGAGGGAGCGAGCGCCTGCGCTCCAGCGCCCTACGCTTCGCATTTATGTTTGCGGGCCTTGTCATCGCTTACGTTGCACTTTTTCCTGGTTTGACGTCCATATTCATGTTCAATCCGCAGACGTTCGTTGTCAGCGTGATGACCAGAGTTATCGATATTGGCGTGACGCTGGCTCCTCAACATAGAGTTGAGCTTATGGCCTTTCTCGAGTGGATTGAGAGCATCGTAGGATCGGCGCCGTTGACCAGCCATCTTATCCCGCAGCTAATTGATATCTATTCGCAGGAACGCCTCTCAATATTCACTTTGATATACCAGGTGCGTACCGGTTTCGTCATCCTTTTGGGGGTGCTATTTTTGATCGCGTGTACGAGCCGAGCTACGCGACATGGCTTAGTCTGGATCAGACAGTCCTTCGCTCACCAAAATCTTACCTTGCTGGTTGCACTTCTTTCTATTTCACTTGCGGCCAATTTTGCTGGTGCACAGCTTTTTTGGTTCTTTGTAGGAATGGCAATCCCAACATCAATAACTGATGCGATCGTGGATGACCTAAAGACTTAAAAGATCCATCACAGTTGTCGTACGTTCGGCAACCGCTGGGATGGTGACAAGTACAGGATCGAAGCTTTCGCTGACTCGCTTCCGAACTGTAGTGGGTCAAGTTTCGCATGATCTCAAACTACGCTCCGTCTCACCTGAGCCGCAATCGCCTTCATCTTCTCAGCCTCCGCATGGCCGATCAGCATGAAGGCGTGCCTCCCGTTCGACCAGTAGACGACGTTCATGCCTTTGCGGCTTTCGAGGTCCGGCTCATTGGGGCCGGCATCGGACCGGATGATGCAAAGCGCCATGGGCCCAGTTTCAGGATCGAGATAGGCGATCTGGGCGAGCGGCTTGCCGTCATATTGCAGCAGCAGGGCGCGTTTGAAATCGACGCCCGGAAGCGAGACCGCTTCTGGAGGGAGCGACAGGCCGAGTTTATCGTCGAAGGGGGCGAGCTGGGCGGCCTGAGACTCCCTGGCGGGCGTCGGACCGGCCAGCGTTTCCGCGGTATAGAGCGAGATATAATCGGCGACCACGGCGCGCCATTCGCTGCTTTCGTCCTTTGCCGAAAAGCCTCTGCCGAGGCCGAGGACGACGCGATCGATGGCGATGCCAGCGACGAGCGAAGCGGCGAGCGCGGCGAGGAAGCGGCGGCGGCTGGCAGCGGGCGCCGAGACAGCTTTTGCATCCTCCCGCGCAGGGATGGCTTCGAGCATTCTCTCCAGTTTTTCGCGCGGCGCTTCCTGGAGCAGCGGGGCGAAAGCCTGCTCGAACGGCAGGCTGGCGCGCGCCAGGAGCTCCAGCCGTTCGGCAACACGCTCGTCTTCCTTCACAATGGCCTCGATCTGGGCGGCATCTTCGGCCGTCAGTTCGCCGTCGATGAAGGCGGTCAGGTCCTCGTCGGAGGGAGTGGTGTATTTCGTATTCATTGCCGTCCCCCTTCCCGCTCGTCGTCGGAGAGCTTGGCGCGGGCTGCCGCCAGCCGGCTCATCACGGTGCCGATCGGGATATCCAGTATGCCTGCAACCTCGCGATAGGAAAGTCCTTCGACATAGGCGAGGAAAACCACCGTTCGCTGCGCCTCGGGCAGGGCACTCACCCGTTTCAGCACCTGCCCCGCCATCACATGGGTCTCGGTATCATGCGCGCCGTCGAAGATCAGCGCGTCCCCCGCATCGACGAAGCCCTGGCCCTGGCGCACCCGGCGCGAGCGGATTTCGTTCAGCCAGATCGAATGCAGGATCGAAAACAGCCAGCGGTCGAGCCGGGTGCCGGGGACGAATTGATCGGCGCGCTCCAGCGCGCGAAGGCAGGTCGCCTGCACCAGGTCGTCGGCGACATCGCACTGATGCGAGAGAACAAGACCATAACGCCAGAGCCTTGCCAGATTTTCCGTCAGGCCGCTCCTGATATCCGCTGCGCTGGCGATGGCCGCCTCCGACGATCCTGCATTTTTCGGAACCGCCGGATGAACCGGCGATTCCGTTCTTGCGCGACTATAGGCAGGAAATGAGGCGCGCGCGACCGACATTCTCACATGCCTTTCTGGTTCCGTCTTCCCGCCCATGCCGGCAATCAGATCTTCGACGGATCGAGGATGGCCGCGTTCAGATCCTGATACTCCTCGCAGGCCGTGCCGCAGATCGCCTTGATGGCCCTCAACTGCTCCTTGGCGAGATCGAGCCGGCCCTTGATGACATAGGCTTCGCCGAGATATTCGCGCACCTTGGCATATCGCGGGTCCATCTTCACCGATTGGAGGTAATAGGAGATGCCTTCGTCGGTGCGGCCGAGCCTACGGGTGGCATAACCGCGATAATTCAGCACTTCGGCGCTGTTCTGGTCCTTGATCGTGTCGAGCATGGCAAGCGCCTCCTCATAACGACCGGCCTTGGCCAGCGAATAGGCATAGTCGGTGCGGTTCTCGTCCGAGATGTTGGCGCTCTGCTGCTTGACGCATTTCCTGGTCTTCTGGTCGTAGATCTCGCCCTTCTTGCAGGTCGGCATCGCGCTGTTGTCATCGCCGACCGCAAAGGCAGGGCCGGAGAAGAGAGAAGCGGCAAGGCAGCCGCCGAGAAGGATGGAAGCAAAACGGACTGTCATGATCGTCATGGAAAACTCCTCGAAAGTGACGTTGCGAGGAGAAAACACCGCTGCCCCGGACTTTATTCGCCGGCCTCTTATTTTCTCCATAACGGCTTCGTGAAGCCATCGAAGCCGAATAAATCATCGGGACCGGGTGTTCTCAGCGTTGCGCCGGGAACGACAAGGAGAACTCCGTGACCGATACTGTAAAACTCGTCAGCCTCGCCGTCGCCGCACCCGAACATGTCATTTTCCAGAAGCAAGCGCTCGAGGCCTCCGCCCGGCTGTTTGCCGACCGTTTCGAGGATTTCCGGCATCTTGCCCGCGTCTTCGACAGTGCCGGCATTCAAAAGCGCCATGCCGCGCGCCCGCTTGCCTGGTTCGACGAAGCGCATGGCTGGCAGGACCGGATGCGGGCCTATGCGGAGGTGGCAGGCGGGCTCTTCGTCGAGACCGCGAGCTCAGCCCTTCAGCAGGCCAAGCTTAAGGCCGGCGATGTCGACTGTGTCGTGACAGTCTCCTCCACCGGTTTAACCACACCGAGCCTCGATGCGCAGATGGCCCGCCGGATGGGTTTCAGGGCCGATATCGAACGGGTGCCGGTGTTCGGGCTCGGCTGTGCGGCCGGCGTGTCGGGTTTTGCGATCGCCGCGCGACTGGCGCGAAGCCGGCCGGGCGCCGTCGTGCTCTTCGTCTCGATCGAGCTTTGCACGCTGGCCTTCCGCCTCGACGAGCTGACGCGGCCGAACATCATCGCGACGGCGCTTTTCGGCGACGGCGCCGCCGCCTGCGTGTTGCGATCGGGCGACGGCGGGCTGGCGGAAGTGGAATCGACCGGCGAGCATCTCTTTCCCGATACGCTCGATATCATGGGCTGGAAAATCGACGACGACGGTTTCGGCATCGTGCTGGCGCAAGCCCTGCCGCCCTTTGCCGAGCAGGAGCTCGGCCCGGCGGTGACGGCCATTCTGGCACGGAACGGGCTGGCACCAGACGATATCGGCCGCTTCATCTGCCACCCCGGCGGCACGAAAGTGCTGGCCGCGATGGAGAGCGCGCTGTCGCTGACGCCCGGCGCTCTCGATCACGAGCGTGGCGTGCTTGCCGACTACGGCAATATGTCGTCGCCGACCGTTCTCTTCGTGCTGGAGCGGGCGATCCGCGCCGGATTGCCGGAGCGCGCCGCGATGATCGCCATGGGGCCGGGCTTTTCAGCGAGCTGCGTGACGCTCCGGAGGCCGGCATGATGTGGCCGTCGATCGCGCTGCTTACCTTCGTGACGCTGCAGCGGCTTGGCGAACTCGTGCTCGCCCGGCGCAACACTGCTGCCCTTCTCGCCAGAGGCGGCAAGGAAGTGGCGCCGGAGCACTATCCCGCCATGGTGGCGCTGCATGCCGGCTGGATCATCGGCCTCTGGCTGCTGGCGCCGGGCAAGCCGGTCGATCTCTTCTGGTTTGCGGTGTTCATGGGGCTGCAGGCACTGCGGCTCTGGGTACTGGCGAGCTTGAAAGACCGCTGGACGACGCGCATCATCATCCTGCCCGGCGCGCCGCTCGTGACATCAGGTCCCTATCGCTTCCTGCGGCATCCAAACTACGCGATCGTCGTCGGCGAGATCTTCGCCCTTCCTCTCGTCTTCGGGCTGGCGCTTTACGCGATCGGCTTTTCGCTTCTCAACGCTTGCGTCCTCCTTGTCCGCATGAAGGCCGAAAATGCCGCACTGAAATTGTGAAATGAATGCGATTTTTCGTTTGCGCAGCAATATCGGCGGGAGCATTTTCACCCCGACAACAAAGCGGAATGCAGGGGAATGACGAAAAACGCGATTGTGCTCGGCGCCGGTATCGTCGGTGTGTCAGCGGCCATCCATCTTCAGCGGCGCGGCCGGCAGGTGACGCTGATCGACCGCAAGGATCCGGGCAGCGAAACCTCCTTCGGCAATGCCGGGCTGATCCAACGCGAAGGTGTCGCGCCCTACGGCTTTCCCCAGCAGCTCGGTCTTCTCCTGCGCTATGCGCTGAATAACCGCATCGATGCGCATTATCACCTCAGCACGCTGCCGAGCCAGCTCGCCTTTCTCGCCCGTTACTGGTGGAATTCCAATGCCCGGCGCCACGCGATCATCACCCGTGCCTACGCGCCGCTGATCGAACATTCGATCGCCGAGCACAAGGATCTGATCGAGGCGGCAGAGGCGCAAGCGCTGATCCGCAGGGATGGCTGGATGAAGATCTTCCGGACTGAGGGCAAACGCAATCAGGCCTTCGCGGAGGCCGCACTCTGGCAAAGTGAATTCGGGGTGGACTATGACAGCCTGACCTCGGCCGATATCGCCCGCATGGAGCCTGACGTGACAGGCGATTTCGCCGGCGGCATCCGCTGGCGCGATCCCTGGTCGGTGCTTGACCCGCATGCGCTGACATCGGCCTATCGCCGTTATTTCGAAAGCCTCGGCGGCCGCTTCGTCACAGGCGACGCCGCCTCCTTCGGCCCGTTCGGCTCGGGCTGGAAGGTCATGACGGGGGAAGGCGCGCTCGAAGCCGACGATGCGGTGATCGCGCTCGGCCCCTGGTCGGCGCTCGCAACACGCCGGCTCGGCTATTCCTTGCCGCTCGGCGTCAAGCGCGGTTATCACATGCATTATGCCGTCAAGGGCAATGCCGTGCTCAACAACTGGGTGCTCGATGCCGAACGCGGTTATCTCCTGGCGCCGATGCGCCGCGGCATCCGCCTGACGACGGGCGCGGAGTTCGCAACGCTCGACGCGCCGAAGACGCCGGTCCAGCTCGACCGGGCCGAAGCCGTGGCCCGCACGATCTTCCCGCTCGGTGACAGGCTCGATCCCGAGCCATGGATGGGCGCGCGACCGTGCACGCCCGACATGATGCCTATTATCGGCAAGGCGCCGCGCCATCAGGGCCTGTGGTTCGCCTTCGGCCATGCCCATCACGGGCTGACGCTGGGGCCGGTGACCGGCCGCGTGCTGGCCGAGCTCATCACCGGCGAAAAACCGTTCATCGATATTGCGGCCTATTCGCCGCAGCGTTTCAACCCGTGACGCCGAGAGCGGCAAGCCCTTTCAGGGCCGTCGCCGCGATGCCTTCCACCGTGTCGTCAATATCGACGGTGACAACGCCTTGCTCGCCTGTCGGCACCTCGAGCGTCGCCAGCTGGCTTTCGAGCAGCGAGACCGGCATGAAATGGCCCTTGCGCTCGCCCATCCGTTTGGTCAGCAGCGCCTTGGAGCCTTCGAGGTAAACGAAAAACAGGTTGCCGCCGGCCGCAGCCCGCAGCCTGTCGCGATAGATGCGCTTCAGCGCCGAGCAGGAGACGATGATGCCCTCGCCTTTCTCCAGCGAAGCCTTGATGTCTTCGCCGATGCGGTCGAGCCAGGGCATCCTGTCCTCATCGGTCAGCGGAATGCCCTTCGACATCTTCTCGACATTGGCGGCCGGATGCAGCGCATCGCCTTCGACGAAGGCAAGGTGCAGGGCTTCCGCGAGCTTTTCGCCGACCGAGGATTTGCCACAGCCGCTGACCCCCATGACGATAATCGCATGAGGTCTTTCCCTCCGCTCACCCGGCATGATCCCTCCGAGACTCCGGCTTCCCGCTCAATCGAGCGGGAAGTGACAGGCATATTTTTGCGCACCTTCTCCACTTAATTCGGGAGAAACCTGACGGCAATAATCCTGCGCCTTCCAGCAGCGCGGATTAAAGTGGCAACCGGACGGCGGCTTCAGCGGCGACGGCAGCTCGCCTTGGAGCCGGATGCGGTTCTTGGCGCGCTCGGGGTCGGCGATCGGTGTCGCCGACAGCAAGGCCGCCGTATAGGGATGGCGCGGCCGGGCGAAGACCTCGGCGGCGGGACCGGTTTCGACGGGGCGGCCGAGATACATCACCATCACCTCGTCGGCGATGTGGTGGACGACGGAGAGACCGTGCGAGATGAAGAGATAGGCAAGGCCCATCTCCTTCTGCAGGTCCATCAACAGGTTCAACACCTGCGCCTGGATCGAGAGGTCGAGGGCCGAAACCGGCTCGTCGAGCACCAGTACCTTCGGCCGCAGCATCAGGGCGCGGGCGATGGCGATGCGCTGGCGCTGGCCGCCGGAGAACATATGGGGATAGCGGCCATGGTGTTCCGGACGCAGGCCGACACGAGCCATCATCTCCTCCACCTTGCGGCGGCGGGCGGCGGCATTGAGATCGGTGTTGATCTTCAGCGGCTCTTCGAGGATCGAGCCGACCTTCTGGCGCGGGTTGAGCGAGCCGTAGGGGTTCTGGAAGACGATCTGCACCTGGCTGCGCAGGCTGCGGTCGCCGATGCGCGCAGGCTTGCCGTCGATCAGCAGTTCCCCGGCCGTCGGATCCTCGATCATCGTGACCAGGCGGGCGAGTGTCGACTTGCCGCAGCCGGATTCGCCGACGACGGCGAGCGTCTTGCCGGAATGGAGGCTGAAGCTGACGCCGTTCAGCGCCTTGACGGTGGCGTCGGCTTTGAAGAGACCGCGGTTGACGGTGTAGAAGCGGGCGAGATCCCTGCCCTCGAGAACAGCGCCTGTCATACCAGGTCTCCTGCAGTTTCAGTGGCCATGACGCCGGGATGCCCGAGCGGCTTGCCGTCCTTTAAAGGATAGTTGCACAGTGCCAGCCCGAGCTCCGGCCCCTGGCGCACGACACCGCGATCGCATTCGACCGTGGCGTAGCCGCAGCGCGGCGCGAACAGACAGCCTGTCGGGCGGCCATGCTGGCCGGGCACGACGCCGGCGATCGAGGGAAGACGCTGGCCGACTTTGGCCCGCTCCGGCAGCGCGGCGAGCAGGGCTGCCGTATAGGGGTGGTGCGGATCGCGGAACAACGCCTTTACCGGCTGCTCCTCGACCTTCTGGCCGGCATATTGCACCTGCACGCGCTCGGCGGTTTCGGCAACGACACCCATATCGTGGGTGATCAGCACCAGCGCCATGCCCTGCTCTTTCTGCAGGCGCACCAGCAGATCGAGGATCTGCGCCTGGATCGTCACGTCGAGCGCGGTCGTCGGCTCGTCGGCGATCAAGAGCTTCGGATTGCAGGCGAGCGCCATGGCGATCATCACGCGCTGGCTCATGCCGCCCGACATCTGATGCGGGAAGTTCGACAGCCGATCTTCCGGCGCCGGAATGCCGACGAGGTTCAGGAGCTCGATCGAGCGTTCGCGGCGCTCCTTCCGGTTAAGGCCCATATGGACGCGCAAGGTCTCGCCGAGCTGGAAGCCGACGGTAAAGCACGGATTGAGGCTCGACATCGGCTCCTGGAAGATCATCGCCATGTCCTTGCCGACGATCCGCCTGCGCTGGCGGCCGGAAATGCCGCGCAGATCCTGGCCGTCGAACCGCATGCGATCGGCGGTGATCTTCGCCGTCCAGGGCAAAAGCCCCATCAGCGCCAGCATGGCGACGGATTTGCCCGAGCCGGATTCGCCGACGACCGACAGAATCTCACCCTTGTCGCAGGTGAGCGATACGCCGTCGACGGCGCGGAAAAGACCGGAAGAGGTCTGGAACTCGACGGTCAGATTTTCGATTTCGAGAAGTGGCATCACGACCTCTTCAGCTTGGGATCAAGCGCATCGCGCAGGCCGTCACCCATCAGGTTGATGGCGAGGACGGTGATGAGGATGGCAAGACCCGGGAATGTTACGACCCACCAGGCGCGCGAGATGAACTCGCGGGATTCGGCGAGCATCGTTCCCCATTCGGGTGTCGGGGGCTGCGCGCCCATGCCGAGGAAGCCGAGGGCGGCGGCATCGAGGATGGCCGCCGAGAAGGCGAGCGTCGCCTGGACGATCAGCGGCCCAAGACAGTTCGGCAGGATCGTCTTGAACATCAGGCGCAGCGTGCCCGCGCCCGCAACACGCGAGGCGATCACATATTCCTTCTCACGCTCCGTGATGACCGAGGCGCGCGTCAACCGCACGAAATGCGGCTGGTTGACCAGCGAAATCGCGATCATCGCATTGGTCAGGCCCGGCCCCAGCACGGCGACCAGCACGAGGGCGAGCAGCAGTGACGGGAAGGCCAGGATGATGTCCATCAGGCGCATGATCGCGGTATCGATCTTGCCGCGGAAATAGCCGGCGACCAAGCCGATCAGAACACCGCAAACCACCGAAAGTGTCACGACCACGACGCCGATGAACAGCGAGAACCGTGCGCCATAGATCAGCCGCGAGAGGATGTCACGGCCGACAGCATCCGTTCCGAGCGGAAAGGAGGCGCGGCCGGCCTCCATCCAGGCAGGCACGGCGAGCAGCACCTCACGGTTCTGCTCGTTCGGCGCATGCGGCGCGAAGACCGGAGCGAAAACCGCAACGACGAGAATGATGACGAAAACAACGAGGCCGATGACGGCGCCCTTGTTGCGGGAGAAATAGTGCCAGAACTCCGCAGCGGCGGATGGCTGGCCGGTTTTGACGGTGACCGTGCTCATGGACCGCTCCTAGTAACGAATGCGCGGATTGATGAAGCCGTAAAGGACATCAACAATCAGATTGACCAGCATGATGACGCCGGCGATCAGCAGAAGGCCGCCCTGGACCACGGCGTAATCGCGCTTAAACACCGAATCGACCATCCATTTGCCGATGCCCGGCCAGGAGAAGATCGTCTCGGTGAGGATGGCGCCGGCAAGAAGAACGCCGATCTGCAGGCCGATCGTGGTGATGACGGGGATCATCGCGTTGCGCAGCGCATGCACGCCGACGACGCGCAACGGCTTCAAACCTTTCGAGCGCGCCGTGCGGACGTAGTCCTCGCCCAGAACCTCGAGCATCGCCGAGCGCGTCTGGCGCGCGATGACGGCAAGCGGGATGGTTGCGAGCACGATGGTCGGCAGGATGAGATAGCTGACGGCCGAGGCGAAGGCGCCCTTCTGGCCCGACAACAGGCTGTCGATCAGCATGAAGCCGGTCACCGGCTTGAAGAAATACATCAGCGAGATGCGCCCGGACACCGGCGTCCAGCCGAGATAGCCGGAGAAGAAGATGATGAGCAGCAGGCCCCACCAGAAAATCGGCATGGAATAGCCGACCAGGGCGATGCCCATCACGCTTTGATCGAACCACGTGCCTCGCTTGACGGCTGCAAAGACGCCGGCGGGCACGCCAAGACAGACCGCGAGGATGATGGCGCAGAAGGAAAGTTCCAGCGTTGCCGGAAACAGGGTCAGAAACTCGCCGAGCACCGGGCGCTTGTTGACGATCGAGGTACCGAGATCGCCTTGCAGCACTTTTCCGAGATAATCGAAATACTGCACATACATGGGCCGGTCAAAACCGAGATCGTGCATGATCTGGGCGTGCCGCTCCGGCGCCATGACACGTTCACCCGACAGCAGCATGACGGGGTCGCCCGGAATCAGGCGGATGAACGAAAAGGCTATCAGGGAAACGCCGAGGAATGTCGGTATCAGCACCGCGAGGCGGCCGAAGAAAAAACGCAACATGGCAGATGTCCAATAGTTTCCGGCGGTCAGGGGGTGCCTGACCGCCGGCTGCGCCCAGCTCTGCCGGGCATTCTTACATTATTCTTGTTATTCGGATACGTCGACGCCGTCGAAGCGGTGAATGCCGAGCGGATCCATATGGAAGCCGGAGACCTTCTTGCTCATCGGAACGAAGACGAGCGAGTGATCGAGCGTCGCCCACGGGGCTTCCTTCTTGAAGATCAGCTGGGCCTGCTCATAGGCCTTGGTGCGCTCGCCGACATCGGCGGTCATCTTGGCCTTGGTCATCAGGTCGTCATATTCCTTGTTGCACCACTGGGCGCGGTTGTTGCCGCCGACGGCATCGCAGCCGAGCAGCGTATCCATGAAGTTGTCAGGATCGCCGTTGTCGCCGGTCCAGCCGAGAATGACGGCGCCGTCGCGCTTCACGTCGGAGGAGAGCTTCAGATATTCGGCCCATTCATGGGTGACGATCTCGACCTTGACGCCGACCTTGGCGAAGTCGGCCTGGATCAGTTCGGCGGCGCGGCGCGCGTTCAGCATGTAGGGACGCGACACCGGCATCGCCCAGACCTTCATGCTGAGATCCTTGACACCAGCATCGGCAAGAGCCTTCTTGGCTGCATCAGGATCGTATTTTTCGTCCTGAACGGCGTCGTTATAGGACCACATGGTCGGCGGGATCGGGTTCTTGGCAACGGTGGCCGCACCCTGGAAGACGGCATCGACGATCGCCTGCTTGTTGATCGCCATGTTGAGTGCGCGGCGAACCTCCGGCTTGTCGAAGGGCGCCATCTGGGTGTTGTAGGCGAGATAGCTGACGTTGAGGCCGGCCTGCTCCTGAACGACCAGATTTTCATCCTTCTTCAGTTCCGGAACGTCGGCGGCATTCGGATAGGGGATCAGGTGGCATTCGCCGGCCTTCAGCTTCTGAGCGCGGACAGCTGCATCAGAGGTGATGGCGAAAACCAGATCGTCGATCTTTTCCTTGCCCTTGAAATAGGTTTCGTTCGCCTTGTAGCGGATGACGGCATCCGGCTGGTAGGCAACGAAGGTGAAGGGACCGGTGCCGAGCGGCTGCTGGTTCAGCTGCGCCATCTTACCGTCGGCGGCAAGCTTGTCGGCATATTCCTTGGACACGATCGAAGCGAAGTCCATGGCGAGGTCGGCCAGGAACGGCGCTTCCGGGTGGTTGAGCGTGAACTTGACGGTCAGGTCATCGACCTTCTCGACCGACTTGATCAGCTCCGGGAAGCCCATGCCGGCGGCGTATTCGTAGGAGCCGCCCTCGACGTACTTGTTCCACGGATTGTCGGACTTCAGCTGGCGCTCGAAGGAGAACACGACGTCATCGGCGTTGAAATCGCGCGTCGGCGTGAAGAAGTCGGTGGCCTGGAACTTGACGCCGGGATGAAGCTTGAAGGTGTATTCCTTGCCATCGTCCGAAACGCTCCAGCTATCGGCCAGACCGGGTTCGATCTCGGTGCCGCCGTGCTTGAATTCGACGAGGCGGCTGTAGACGGTGCGCGACGACGCGTCGAAGGTCGTCCCTGCCGTGTAGAGGCTCGGGTCAAAGCCTTCCGGCGAGCCCTCGGAGCAATAGACAAGGGTCTTGGACCAGGCCGACGTCGCCATGACCGAAATCAGGGCCGTCGCTGCCAGCATGACAGAGATCTTTTTCATGATATTTGTTTCCCGGTTGTTCTTTTTTGATGTCTGGAGACCGCAGATAGGCATCCCGATCGACGGTCGATGGAACGACATTTATCTACTGAAAGCAACGGGCTACGGAGAAAATTTTTCCAATTGGACAATTTTAGAAATTTTCGGTCAAAAATCAGCCTCAATTGGAAATATTTGGATAAAAATCAGCGGAATTTCGGCGCATTTTGGATATTGCACCTCCTCAGCTGCGCATTATGACCATTTCCCGCATCCGCGCCGGCGAAAACGCCGCAAACAAAAACCGCGGCTGCCGGGGCAACCGCGGTTTTACAAGTCTGTTCTGCTGTGAATTCAGGCGGCCGGGACGACGATCGCGGGCTTGCGGTAGTCCTGCTCGCCGGTCAGTCCAAGAAGGAAATTGATCTGCGGACGCGCCTTGACGAGATCGTCGATGGTATATTCCGAAAGCACGGCGAAGAAGGCGTTGAGCGCCTTGCGCAGCGCCGAATTCAGGCCGCAGCTGTCGACCAGCGGGCACTCGACCATGCCGTCATCCTCGAAGCATTCGGCCATGGCGAAACTGTCTTCCGTCACCCTGACGACGTCGAAGAGGGTGATATCGGCCGCCGGCTTGCCGAGCCGCACGCCGCCATTGCGACCGCGCACCGTCTCGACCAGTCCCGCCTTGTTCAGCGGCTGGAGGATCTTGAAAAGAAAGAGCTCGGAAACGCCGTAAGCCTTGGCGATTTCCGGGATGCGGCTCAGCTGCCCGTCGTTGGCAGCACAATACATCAACATGCGAACCGCATAGTTGGTCTGCTTCGTCAACCGCATGCCATTCTCCTGACTCGTGCCTGTTCAGACCTATATAGGCGGTTTGGTAGTTTTGAACAATTCCAAAATATGAAATTCGCATTCAGCTTATGAGGCCATTTGCCGCAACGTCAATCGTGCCGCAGTATCCGGTCATATTCCAGAATTGCCTGCTTGCGTTCGGGCTGCCCGGATGGGTGGAGAGCGTACTGTGCGGGAATGATCGCCGAGCTTGGTTTCCAAGACATCAAATAAAACGGGGGCCGAAAGGCCCCCGAATTGCAGTTCGATTGTTCGCGCGGATCACTTCATCGTCGGCATGACGAATTCGGCGCCGCTCTTGATGCCGGAGGGCCAGCGGGCGGTGACGGTCTTGGTCTTGGTCCAGAACTTGATCGAGTCCGTGCCGTGCTGGTTGAGGTCGCCAAAGCTCGAGGCCTTCCAGCCGCCGAAGGAGTGGTAGGCGAGCGGAACCGGGATCGGAACGTTGATGCCGATCATGCCGATATTGACACGCGAGGCGAAATCGCGGGCGGCATCGCCGTCACGCGTATAGATGGCGACGCCGTTGCCGTATTCGTGCTTCATCGGCAGCGACAGGGCTTCCTCGTAGTTCTGGGCACGAACGACGGAGAGGACAGGTCCGAAGATCTCGGTCTTGTAGATGTCCATCTCGGGCGTCACATGATCGAACAGGCAGCCGCCGACGAAATAGCCGTCTTCATAACCCTGGAGCTTGAAATCGCGGCCATCGACGACGAGCTTGGCGCCTTCCTCGACGCCGCGGTCGATCAGGCCGCGAACGCGGGTATAGGCGTCCTTGGTGACGAGCGGGCCCATGTCGGCCTTGTCGTCGGTATAGGGGCCGATGCGCAGCGATTCGATCTTCGGCGTCAGCTTCTCGACGAGGCGGTTGGCGGTGTCCTCGCCGACCGGGACGGCCACCGAGATCGCCATGCAGCGTTCGCCGGCCGAACCGTAGCCGGCACCCATCAGCGCGTTGACGGCCTGATCCATATCGGCGTCCGGCATGATGATCATGTGGTTCTTGGCACCGCCGAAGCACTGGGCGCGCTTGCCGTTCATCGCTGCCGTGCCGTAGACGTAGCGGGCAATCGGCGTCGAGCCGACGAAGGAGACGGCGCCGATATCGGGATCGGTGAGGATCGCGTCGACCGCACCCTTGTCGCCGTTGACGACATTGAGGATGCCGGCCGGCAGTCCGGCCTCGATCATCAGTTCGGCAAGACGGATCGGCAAGGACGGATCACGCTCGGACGGCTTCAGGATGAAGGCGTTGCCGCAGGCGATCGCCGGCGCGAACATCCACATCGGGATCATGCCGGGGAAGTTGAAGGGGGTGATGCCGGCGCCGATGCCGACCGGCTGGCGGATCGAATACATGTCGATCGCCGGACCCGCACCTTCGGTGAACTCGCCCTTGGCGAGATGCGGAATGCCGCAGACGAATTCGCAAACTTCCAGGCCGCGGATGACGTCGCCCTTGGCGTCCTCGATCGTCTTGCCATGCTCCTTGGAGAGCATTTCGGCCAGTTCATCCATGTGCTTGTTCAGAAGCTCCACGAACTTGAAGAAGACGCGGGCGCGGCGCTGGGGATTGGTGGCAGCCCATTTCGGCTGCGCGGCCTTGGCGTTTTCGACGGCGGCGCGCAATTCCGCGACGCTTGCGAGTGCGACGGTCGCCTGCACTTCGCCGGTTGCCGGATTGTAGACATTGCTGACGCGGCCGCTGGTGCCGGCGACCTGCTGGCCGCCGATGAAATGTCCGATCTCACGCATGGATGTTCCTCCTGTTTGGATGGCCTACAATCGCACTTCAATTTGCACAAATCAATGCGCTGATATAAGCAACCGTTGTGCGCATATTGTAGCTCGATTGTTGCATCGGGTGCTGATATTCAAACTTGGCACCCCATTTGAACAAGTCAAACCCAAGGAGAGGTCGAGCCGATGAGCCGGGAACCTGTCGTCAGAATGGCGGAGCTGAATATCGATCCGGCCAAGCTTGAAGCCTACCGCGCCTTGCTTACAGAAGAAATCGAGGCGTCGCTTGCTCTGGAAGACGGCGTTCTCTCACTCAGCGCCGTTTCCCTCCGGAACAATCCAAACCTGATCCGTATCCTCGAGGTCTACGCGGACCAGGAAGCCTATGAGGCCCATCTGCGGAGACCGCATTTCCTCAAATATAAGCGGGAGACGGCGGGCATGGTGACATCGTTGACGCTCATCGATGTCGATCCGATTGTCATGCGTGTCAAGCCATGAACTGGGACGATGTCCGCATTTTCCTTGCCGTCGCCCGCACCGGGCAGATCCTTGCCGCTTCGAAGCGATTGGGGCTCAATCACGCCACGCTTTCACGGCGGCTGACGTCGCTCGAAGAGGCGTTGAAGACGCGGCTTTTCGTCCGCCGCACGAATGGCTGCGAGCTGACGGCCGAAGGCGGGGTCTTCCTGCACGCCGCCGAGCGCATGGAAACCGAAATGCTGGCAGTGCAGGCCAATCTCGGCCACACCGACACGGCAATCGCCGGCACGGTGCGCGTCGGCGCGCCCGACGGCTTCGGCGTATCGTTTCTAGCGCCGCGCATGGGCAGGCTGATCGAGCGCCATCCGGCGTTAAAAATCCAGCTGGTGCCGGTGCCGCGCTCCTTCTCGCTGTCGCAGCGCGAGGCGGATATCGCGATCACGCTGGAGCGTCCCGAACAGGGCCGCCTCGTTTCCTCCAAGCTCACCGACTATACGCTCGGCCTCTATGCCTCGCGCGATTATCTCGCCCGCCACGGCAGGCCTGGCGATGTCGAGGCGCTGAAGGCGCATCCGCGCATCGGCTATGTCGAGGACCTGCTCTTCACCGCTTCGCTGAACTTCTCCGGCGAGGTGATGCGCAGCTGGGACGCCAGTTTCGAAATCTCGACGGCGATCGGCCAAACGGAGGCGGTTCGATCCGGCGCCGGCATCGGCATCCTGCACGATTATATCGCCCGGCAATATCCGGAACTTCAACGCATCCTGCCTGACATCTCGATCCGCCGCGCCTATTGGACGACCTATCATGAAACGGCGCGCGACCTCGTGCGCGTCCGCAGTGTCGTCGACTTCCTGCAGGAACTCGTCAGCGCCGAACGGCAGATTTTCCTTTAACTCCCGGAAACGTGTTTGGCCGGCTCATCGTTCTCATCCGGATTGGGAACAGGCGCTTCGTCGGGGAGCCGGTCCGGCTCCGGTTCGGTGATCGGCGGCACCGGCTTCCAGCCGGGTGCCGGCATCGGCGGCTGATCGGGAATGGGTTCGTTGGGCACGGACATGACCGCCTCCCTTCATGTTTGCGATGTTCGTCGGGCTATTTGTCCGCCTTCAGCGTCTCGGCAGCGCGCATCGGCATGCTGTCAATAATGGCGAAGAGCTCGCCATTGGTGATCGGCTCGCTAACCTTGAGCTTCACCGTGCCGTCCTTCCCAAGAAGAAAAGCGGCGAATTCTCCCGCCTCCGGCCCCTCGAGATCGTGGCGGATCGCTTCGCCGTCAAGGCCATCGGCAGCGCCGAAAAGCGGCCGGACATTAGCGGCCGAGACCTTCAATATCACCATATCGCGCTCATCGAGCGCCGCGCGATCAGAAAGCAGCTGGTTTTCCTGGCGCGCCGCGCGGGCATTGTCCCTGTCGGCAAAAACAACGAAGACACGGTTCCTCCACTGGAAGGCAGCCAAGCTCTCGACCGGCGCGTAGGCGCTGTTGGTCTCATCGATTTTCGTCGCGCCGTAGAGAAGGGTTTTTGACATGCATATTCTCCCGTTAATCTGGAGAACGGTGCGGGTATGGCATGGGTTCCATCGAAATGACGGGAAGGAGGTTTCACCTCAGAGGTGGCGCGGTCGAGTACGGTCGGACACGACGCTCTCCTCCAGTTAGTGTTTGGCGACATGGTTCTTGGGCGGACCATTTGCATTTCCGGGATTCAGCAGTGGCGCTATCGACGCGCTCGTGGGCGTGGGATCACGTCAACTGTACTGCATTGACCGAAATTAACGAGAGGGCTGGGCCTGTCTCCTGCCCCGCTCTGAGGATGCAGAGACTCACCGTCTCTGGCTGGGAAGGCGGGTTCGGGCCTTTCACTGCTTTATAATCTTGGGCGGACCCATTCTGCTCATATTGAAGATTCCTATGCTCGGTGACAGATCTGTCGGCGGCCGGACCAGGTTGCCCTTCCTGAAGAGCAAGGCTCCGACCTAGTGCCGCACCAGGAGCGCTCAAGGGCTAGTCGCATTCGCGCGTTTCTGCAGTGCTATTTCCGGGAGAACCTCCTACAGAGCATCGCACAGTCGAGGTAGGTGAACGGTCGCCGGTATCTCTTTTTTGTTAAACGCCGTTGATATCGACTCCACGGCTGCGGCTGACAGCCCGCTGGCGCCGCTCCGTTATGATCTGCTCGCTGCTCTGCA
>NZ_NWSW01000041.1:0-44492 GCF_002531805.1 Rhizobium sp. M1
GCATTGCCGGCATAGATCGGCCGCTTGAAGGTATCGGGGCTGACGACCTCGATGATCTCCGAGACCTGGGCGACGTCGATGAGGGCAGCGACGCGCGGCAGCACGGTCTTGCCGACCGAGGTGGCGGCCGAGACGATCGCGTCATAGCTGCCGGCGAGCGAGACGATCAGATCGGCCAGCGGTTCGGCGAGATTGTTGGCAAGCGCGTCGCTTTCGGCGAGCAGCACCTTGGTCACGCCGGAAAGCTTGGCGGCCTGATCGGCCGCCGCCTTGGCGGCCTTGCCGGCGACCAGCACATGAATATCGCCGCCGATCTGGGAGGCCGCCGTCAGCGCCTTGGCGGTCTGGTCGGAGAGGTGATTGCCGTCATGGTCGGCCAGAAGAAGAATGGTCATGATAGTTGCTCCTGTTCCAACCCGATTACAGCACGCCGGCTTCGTTCTTCAGCTTGTCGACCAGTTCGGCGACCGACTTGACCTTGACGCCGGCCTTGCGGCCGGACGGCTCCTCGGTCTTCAAGACCTTCAGCCGTGGCGTCGTATCGACGCCGAAGTCGGCCGGGCTCTTCTTGTCGAGCGGCTTCTTCTTCGCCTTCATGATGTTCGGCAGCGAGGCATAACGCGGTTCGTTCAGGCGCAAGTCGGTGGTAATCACCGCCGGCAGCTTGATCTCGATCGTCTGCAGGCCGCCATCCACCTCGCGGGTGACCTCAGCCTTGCCGTCGCCGATCTCGATCTTCGAGGCGAAGGTCGCCTGGGCCGAACCCAGCAATGCCGCCAGCATCTGGCCGGTCTGGTTGGAATCGTCGTCGATCGCCTGCTTGCCCGTGATGATCAGCCCCGGCTGCTCGGCATCGGCGACCGCTTTGAGGATCTTGGCGACAGCGAGCGGCTCGACCTGATCGTCGGTCTCGACCAGGATCGCCCGGTCAGCCCCCATGGCGAGCGCCGTGCGCAGCGTCTCCTCGGCCTTGGCCGGGCCGATCGACACCACCACCACTTCCTCCGCCTTGCCGGCTTCCTTCAGCCGCAGCGCCTCTTCCACCGAGATCTCGTCGAACGGGTTCATCGACATCTTCACATTGGCAAGCTCGACACCCGAACCATCCGGCTTCACCCGGATCTTCACGTTGTAGTCGACAACCCGTTTGACGGGCACGAGAATCTTCATGGGGGTCCTTCCTTCAAGAAAACTGGCTTCAGCGAGCTTTTAAGGAAAATGCGCGCTCACACGCCGCTTCGATTGTCGAATGGCGACATGGATACGCGTTTTTCCCCCAAATACAACGCTTGCATGACGCAGGCAGGGGATTGCTTCGGCAATATATGGACGTTTACGTGCACGTCAATATATCTGTCAACGCCGGTCACGGCCCCAGGGAAGACGCTCGATCCGTCCGTCCGTGCCGGCCGCAACGGCCGTACCGGCGCCGGTTTCGTTCCTCACGGCGCGCGGCGTCACGATTTCCCGATCGAAGAGCGGTACGCCGCGACGACGCAGCGCCAGGATTAAAACAGCGCCGGCAAGAATGCCGCCGACATGGGCGCCCCAGGAGACGTCGGCATCGGGCGCAAACGCCAGCATGAAGAACTGCTGGCCGATCCACAAAAGCAGCGGCACGAAGGCCGGCAGGGGCAAGGGTACACGGAAGAACACCAGCACCCAGACCCTGACGCGCGGATGCAGCATGACATAAGCGGCAACCACCCCGGAGATCGCCCCCGAGGCGCCGACCAGCGGCGCTTCCGGCGTCGTCGTCAGCAAGCCGTGGCAAAGCGCGCCGGCGGCCGCGCAGAGGAGGTAGAAGACCAGGAAGCGCATATGCCCCATCGCATCCTCGACATTGTCGCCGAAGACCCAGAGGAAGACCATGTTGGAGGCCAGATGCCAGAAGCCCGAATGGACGAAGGCATAGGTGAGATAGGTCAGCTGCTCCGGCACGATGTCCAATCCCTCAGCCAACTGCGCCTGCCCGAAGGCGACCGCCGGGATGTAGCCGAGGCCGACCGTCGTTGCCTGGGCAGCCTGTTCGCTCTCCAGGCTGGTAAAGAGCCAGACTGCGACATTCAGCGCGATCAGGGCCAGCGTCACCCACTGGACCTTGATATGTTTCAGCGTATTGGCGTCGTGAAGTGGTATGAACATCAAGGCCCCCCGGCAATCGTGATCGCGGCAAACCTATCTGTTTTTTCCCGGAACCCAAAGCACATCCGCACGACCCTGGTCATTTGCATGGCGGGCCGCGACGAAGAGGAAATCCGAAAGCCGGTTGATATATTTCATCGCGGCCCTTTCGACGATTTCGCCCTCCATGCGCGCCAGCGTCACCATCAGCCGCTCGGCCCGCCGCGCAATCGTGCGGGCCAGATGCAGATGCGCGGCGGCCGGGCTGCCGCCCGGCAGAATGAAGGATGTCAGCGGACGGAGGTCGGCGTTCAGTCGATCGATATCGCGCTCGATGCGCTCGACCTGCGTCTCGACGATCCGCAGCGGCTCGTAGGCCGGCGGTTCGCCGGTGTCGGGCGTGGCGAGATCGGCGCCGAGGTCGAAGAGATCGTTCTGGATCGACATCAGCATCGTGTCGAGGTCAACCAAGTCTGCCGTGTAAAGCCGCGCCAGGCCGATCGCGGAATTGGCCTCGTCGATCGTGCCATAGGCTTCGACGCGCAGATCGTCCTTCCGGCGGCGCGGGCCGGAAGCCAGGCCTGTCGTGCCGTCGTCGCCGGTCTTCGTGTAGATCTTGTTGAGTTTCACCATGCTGCACCGCCGATCGAGGGGAGGGCGGTCGCGCTCACCCGTTTTGCCTCATCAAGTCGGTTCAGCCCGGTGCCGACATTGTTGGTTGCGCTGGCGGACAGCGTCCCTGACACGGGTGTATACGCCGTGAGTGGTTTCTTCGACCCACCCCACGCTCTGTCATGCTCGGGCTTGACCCGAGCATCCACACCGCATCCATCAGCAGCTACGGGGATGGATCCTCGGGTCAAGCCCGAGGATGACGGAGGGTGGGGTTGGGCTTCTGCGCCCAAGTCCTTGGGCGCGGCAGAACGTCGGATTTTGTTATTCACCGCGCGGACGCGCGGTGGCTGGATTCCTGTGACGAGCACAGGAATGAGGGAGGTCGAGGAGGCGATAGTACCCATATTTACCCCTCTATCGTTAGGTCAGTCCTCAGGTCGGGCGGCCGCCGCCGGTGATCCAGAGCGTCAGCATGATCAGGATGACGGCGACTGCCTGCAGCAGGACGCGAAGCTGCATCAGTTTGTTGGAAAGGTTGGCGTCGCCGCCCTTCATCATGTTGAAGAGGCCGCGGATCAGCACGAGGGCGACGACGCCCATGACGATGACCGCAAGGATATAGGTGATTGTGGACATGGCATTCAGCTTTCTCAGTCAGTCCGTCCAGCGCATCAGGCGGTAGAAGAGGTCCGCCGGAAGCAGCCGCTTCAGGAACATGCCCTGTTTAGCCGGAGTCGTTACGGGATAATGTGGCCTTGGATTTTTCGAGTTCAATGCGTGTTTCAATACCGAATAGACCGCCTCGGGGCCAAGTTTATGACGATTGACCGGCCCCGAACCATCGAGCCTCGCCAACTGCCTGATATAATCGGCCGCGTGCGGCGAGTTCTCGACGTCGATGTTTTCCTTGATCTTTGCGAGCGCATTGGCAGTGAAACGGGTGGCGATCGGTCCGGGCTCGATCAGGCTCACATGGATGCCACTGCCGTGCAGCTCCATGCGCAGGGTGATGCTGAGGCCCTCGAGCGCGAATTTGGAGGCGGTGTAGGCGCCGCGATAGCGATAGGGGACGACGCCGAGAATGGACGAACATTGGACGATCCGGCCCTGCCCATGTTTGCGCATCGACGGAATGACCTGCCGCGTCAATTCGTGCCAGCCGAAGAAATTCGCTTCGAACTGGGCGCGCAGCGCTGCCGTCGAAAGATCCTCGACGGCGCCCGGCTGGCCATAAGCGCCGTTGTTGAAGAGCGCGTCGATACGGCCGCCGCTGCGTTTCGAGACGGTGTCGACCAGCTCGGAAATCGTCTCGATCCTGGCATAGTCCATCAACAAGGCTTCAATGCCGTCGGCTTCCAGACCCGGCAGATCATCCGTTTTGCGCACCGTCGCAAAGACGCGCCAGCCATCGGCTTTCAGCGCCCGGGCGCAATGCGCGCCGATGCCGGAGGAGCAACCGGTGACGACGATTGTGCGCTCTCCCGCCATGGAATGATTCCTGTACAAAATGGGACTCGTTTCCCATATTCGGCCAGAGGATACAATGTGGAAAGCCGGAGACGGAATGCGGAAGGTGCTGCGCACGATCTACGACGTGGTCTATGACGCGATCTGTCACATGGTCGAGGACGACGGATTTGCGATGGCAAGCCACGTGGCGCTGTCGAGCCTGCTTGCGGTTTTCCCGTTCCTGATCTTCGGCACGGCGCTTGCAAGCTTCCTCGGCGCCGATCAGTTTTCCTCCACCGCCATCCATCTGATCTTCGACACCTGGCCCGAAGCGATCGCCAAGCCGCTGGCCGACCAGGTGCTGCAGGTCCTGACCATTCAACGCGGCGGGCTGCTGACGATCTCGGTGCTGGCGGCCGCCTATTTCGCCTCGAACGGCGTCGAAGCGCTGCGCATTTCGCTCAATCGTGCCTACCGGGTGCAGGAAACTCGGCCGTGGTATTTCACCCGCCTGGCCAGCCTCGGCTACGTGCTGATCGCGGTCATCATCTTCGCGGCGATCAGCATCCTGCTGGTGGCGGTGCCATTGGCGCTCGATTATGCGAGGAATTGGTTTCCGCTGTTTGCCGATACGCTCGACATCGTCTTCAGCTGGCGCATTTACGGCACGCTTGTCGTGCTGACCGTCGGCCTGCTGGTCATGCATCTCTGGCTGCCGGCCGGCAAGCGGCGGGTTTTCGACGTTATTCCGGGGGTCTTGCTGACGCTGCTTCTCTGGCTCGCCGGCGCGCTGATCTTTGCCTATTATCTGGCGACCTTCGCCAATTATACGGCAACCTATGCCGGTCTCGCCTCGGTGATGATCGTGCTGATCTTTCTCTATATGGTCGGCGCCATCTTCATTATCGGCGCGGAGATCAATGCGGCGCTGATCAAGTTCCGCGTCTTCCGGATGTTCTCGCATACGCTTTCGATCGTCGGCAGAGAGCGTGTCGAACGGCGCTCAGAGCCCGACAAGGCGGCGAATGTCGGCCCCTGACATGCCCCGGGCACGCAATTCGGCGAGCCCGCTGTCACCTTCGCTTTTTGAAAGCTTGCGGCCATCGGCGTCGAGAATGAGACGATGATGGTGGTAGAGGGGCTGCGGCAGGCCGAGCAGAACCTGCAGCAGCCGGTGCACCGATGTGGCGTGGAAAAGGTCGAGCCCGCGCACGACATGGGTGACGCCCTGCACGGCATCGTCGACGACGACCGACAGATGGTAGCTCGAAGGAGCATCCGAGCGCGACAGGATGACATCTCCCCAGACGCCAGGTTCGGCGGCGATCTCGCCTGTCCTGCCGTCGCCGGTTTCCGTCCAGAACAGCAGTTCGCCGATCAGGTCGAGCGCCTTGCGCATGTCGAGCCGCCAGGCATGTTTTTTCCCGGAGGTAAGGATCTCCCGCCATTCGGTTTCCGGCCGCTCGCGATCAATCGGCGGATAATGCGGCGTGCCATCGGGATCGCGCGGCCAGGATTGGCCCGTCGCCTCATAGGCGGCGACACGCGCCTTCACTTCGCCGCGGGTCAGGAAAGCCGGATAGACCAGGCCGCGTTCGATCAGCGCATGCAGCGCCGCCTGATACTCCGGAAAATGCTCCGACTGGCGCCGCACCGGACTTTCCCAGTCGATCTCAAGCCAGTCGAGGTCCCGCAGGATGCCGGCCTCGAATTCGGGGGTGCAGCGGGCCTGGTCGATATCCTCGATGCGCAGCAGCAGGCGGCCATGCAACGCTTCGGCCATGTCGCGGTTCAAAAAGGCCGAAAGTGCATGGCCGAGATGCAGCGATCCGTTGGGACTCGGCGCAAAACGAAAGACAGGTTTTTGACGCTCGCTCGTGGTCATGCTTTCTTCTGCCACGGATTTTGGTTTTGAACCACTGGGAGGACGCGGTGCAGATCATCCGCAACGACGATGACGTCAGGCTGGGGCTCGAAGCGCTGCTTCGCCTCGATCCGCGCCTTGCACCGATCGCCGCGGATGTAGGCCCCCTTCCGCTGCGGCTGCGCGAAGCCGGTTTTGCCGGCCTTGCCCATATCATCGTATCGCAAATGGTCTCGCGCGCCAGCGCCGAGGCGATCTGGCGGCGCATGCTGCCGGGGGATGGCCTGCTGACGGCGGAAGCTTACCTGCTGTTTCACCCCGAGGCATGGCGGGAGTTCGGCCTGTCGCGCGCCAAGGCCGATACGCTGACGCGGATCGCTGAAGCGGTTGCCTCCGGCCGCCTCGATCTTTCCGGGCTCTGCCTGAAGCCGCCGGGCGAAGCGCTCGTCGAACTGACGGGGCTGAAGGGCGTCGGCCCGTGGACGGCGGAGGTCTATCTGATGTTCTGCGGCGGCCATGCCGATGTCTTTCCGGCCGGTGATGTCGCGCTGCAGAACGCCGTCGGCGCCGCGCTCGGACTTGCGGCGCGGCCGCAAGCGAAGGCGCTTGCCAAGCTTTCGCAGGTCTGGTCGCCGTGGCGCTCGGTGGCAGCCCGGCTTTTCTGGGCCTATTACGCCACGAAAATGCGTCGTGACATGGTGCCGGTCGGCTGATCGGCCACACTCTTTAAATTGCCTTTATCCTCTGAATTTATTGGACTTCACAATCCTGTAACAACCGGCCTAATATACAGGTGCAGATGCCGAATCGATCAGGAGAGTCCCTTGACGATTGCAGTCTCCCCGCAGGCCCTGCCGGCGCTCGTCCTGAACGCTGACTACCGGCCGCTGAGTTATTACCCCTTGTCGCTTTGGTCCTGGCAGGACGCGATCAAGGCGGTATTTCTCGACCGTGTGAATATTATCGCAGAGTATGAGCATTCGGTTTCCTCGCCGAGCTTTTCGATGCGGCTTCCGAGTGTCGTGTGCCTGAAGACTTACGTTCAGCCATCCCGCAATCCTGCTTTCACCCGGTTCAATGTCTTCCTGCGCGATCGGTTCGAGTGCCAGTATTGCGGCTCGCATGACGACCTGACTTTCGACCACGTCATCCCGCGCGCCCATGGCGGCGAGACGACCTGGGAGAACGTCGTGGCGGCTTGCTCGCCCTGCAATCTGCGCAAGGGCAGCAAGCTTCCGAAGCAGGCAGGCATGTTCCCGGCGCAGAAACCCTATCAGCCGACGGTGCAGGATCTGCACAATAACGGCCGGCTGTTTCCGCCGAATTACCTGCATGACAGCTGGCTCGACTATCTCTACTGGGATACCGAACTGCAGCCCTGATCGCACCCGTTTACAGCGCGCCGCATCGATTGCGTTCCACAAGCCGCGGTTTGGCTCTTTGCTTCCATGTCGTTATCAGCGGCGCGTCGCGCATGGTCGCGGCGACATGCGTCAAGCGGCTTTGCGAACGCCGACGAAGGCGAAGGCCGCAAGCAGGATCCCGGCAATCACGTTCCAACCGGCAAAAGACAGGCCGAGCACCCTCAGCGCCGCATCGGTGCAGGATGGGCCCTTGATCGTATTGAGTTCGCCGAGCAGATCGCCGGCATTGGTCGTCATGCTGCTTGCCGTGGTCGAGCAGGTGGTCGGGCCCGGCCAGAAGTGCCATTCGACGCCGGCGTGATAGACGCCCATGCCTGCGGTGACCAGCATCAGCATGCCGGCTGCGAGAATCATTGCGCGGGAAATCCAGTTCGGCAGACCCGCGAGCTCGCAGATCGCAGCGAGAATGGCGATCGGAATCGCGTAGTAATAGGGCTGGCGCTGCAGCAGGCACAATGCGCAGGGAATATAGCCGCCGATATACTGGAAGCCGAGGGCGGCGCCGACCGCCGCCGCCATGCCGATAGCGAGCAATATGGAATAGATGAAGCCGGGACGGGCGAGCGGCGAGGCGGTGGCAGTCATGGCGGAGCTCCGCGAAAGTTTGGTCTAGTGAGCGAAAGAGCGGTAGCCGAAATATAGCACGATTGCCGCAGCGGCACCGATGCCAACGAGCTGGCCGAGGCGCTTCTCGATGAAGTCACGGATCGGCTCGCCGTAGCGGCGCAGCAGCCAGGCGAGGAAGAGGAAACGGGCGCCGCGGGCAATAATCGCCGAAACGATGAAAAGGCCCAGATTGACGTGAATGACGCCGGACAGGATGGTGACGATCTTGATCGGCGGCAGATGCGCAAGGCCCGACGTGACGAGCAGCAGCAGGATCCACTCGTAGGTGACATAGGCCTTCATTTGCTCGAAGGCATCGAGTTTGCCGTAGAATTCGAGAACTGGCCGCGCCACCGTCTCATAGGCGTAAAAGCCGAGCGCCCAGCCGGCGATGCCGCCGAGCACGGAGGCGACGGTCGCAACCAGCGCGTAGCGATAGGAGCGTTCCGGTTTGGCGAGCGCCATCGGCAGGAAAAGCACATCGGCGGGGACGAGAAAGACGGAGCTTTCGACGAAGGCGATGACGGCGAGCCAGACTTCGGCCGATTTGCGCGCGGCCAGAGACATGGTCCAGTCGTAAAGTCTGCGGAGCATTCCGTTCCCTTCCTGTTGCGGTGCAAAAGAGCTTTAGGGGCCGTGCGCGGCCCTGTAAATGCTTGGCCGTGTCCTTCGTGCCACCCGCCGTCTAAAAATTTCGTGATTCGGGCATCGATGCCTCTCCCAAGATTTCATGGGATGGCGAATCGGCCATTGTGAGGCAGGCTGGTTTGAGGGCGACGTGCAGGGTGGCATGAGATGTTCAAAGTGATCGAAGGCGGCCGCGCTCAGGCCGTGCAGATGGATGACGGGCTCGGAGCGGGACGGGGACCGAACAGGGACGATGTGCTTGGGGAAGCGGCCCGGAGGCTGAACGAAAGCGGTTATCATCTGTCCCGCGTTCGGGAATTCGCGACCGGCGTGCCGATGCTGGCGTCTCTGAAATACCTGTCGCTGCAGATCGATTTCGCAGCCGAGACGCTGTCGCGGCTCGATCCGATCCCGGAGGATTTCCGTTCCGACGGCTATTGGCCGGCAGGCTGACAGCATCGCACAACGGGTTTGCAGATGGTTCTGGCGCCTGAACTCCGGGTGTCCTCGCGTCAGGACAGATCCATCGACTTTTCCCATTGCTGACGCAGCACGTTCATTTCCGTGCGCTTCTGGGCCATTTCGCTGACGATCGCCCGCAGGTTGGGGTGGTGCGACATGAACATGTTGAAGTCGCGCCGCTCGAGAACTTCGAACTGGCAGAAGTCGACGGCGATGACATCGGCCGTGCGCCGTCCGCCGCTCAACAGCGCCATCTCGCCGAAGAAGGCGCCCGGTTCAAGGCGGATCGCGCCGCTGGCGAGCCGTACTTCCACGGCACCTGAGGAGATGAAATACATGCTGTCGCCGCGGTCGCCGCGGCGGATGACGCGTTCGCCGGGCGGGGCCGACTTCGCCCTGAAGAGCAGCAGCAACTCCTCCTGCGCGTCCTCGCCGACCTGGGAAAACAGCGGGAAGGTTTCGATCAGCTGCTGCATCTTCAACTGGTGCTGACGTTCGCGCTCCTCGCCGAGCGCCCTGATCTTTTCCAGTTCCTTGCCGAGTGTCTTCTGCCTCTTCCTGCCGTAGCTTTCGAAGAGCGGCGGCCATTTCGAATGGATATATTTTTTCAGGCCTTCGCTGGCAAAGATCACGATCGGATTGAGGGTGATCGACAGGATCGCGGCGGCAAGGATCAAATCCTGGCCCTCATGCGGCAGCAGCCCAAGCGAGACGCCGAGGCCGGCAAGAATGAAGGAAAATTCGCCGATCTGGGCAAGGCCGCCGGCCAGGGTCAGCCCCATGCCGATCGGATAGCGCAGCAGCATGACGATCACGAAGGTGATGATGGCCTTGCCGAGGATGACGAGCGCCAAGGCACCGATCACGGCAAGCGGCTGGCGCACCAGGATCGAGGGATCGAAGAGCATGCCGACGGAGACGAAGAACAGCACGGAGAAGGCATTCTGCAACGGCAGCGAATCGGCGGCCGCTCTGTGGCTGAGCTGGGATTCGCTCATGACGACGCCGGCGAAGAAGGCGCCGAGCGCAAAAGAGACGCCGAAGATCGCCGCCGAGCCGAAGGCAATGCCGAGCGCGATTGCCAGCACGGTCAGCGTGAAGAGTTCGCGTGAGCCGGTGCGGGCGATCATCGTCAGCAGCCAGGGCACGATACGAGGGCCGAGGAAGATCGCCATGGCGGTGAAGGCCGCCACCTTGAACAGGGTCAGCCCGATCGTCAGCGCCAGCGGCAGTTCGCCGAGGCCGTGATTGGTCGTATCGACCGCGTGGCCGCCGAGAAGCTCGGCCAGCGCCGGCAGCATCACCAGCGCCAGCACCATCACCAGATCCTCGACGATCAGC
Source organism: Rhizobium sp. M1 (assembly GCF_002531805.1). Classification (NCBI taxonomy): domain Bacteria; kingdom Pseudomonadati; phylum Pseudomonadota; class Alphaproteobacteria; order Hyphomicrobiales; family Rhizobiaceae; genus Rhizobium; species Rhizobium sp. M1. Next base: position 10,513 of record NZ_NWSW01000041.1, read on the forward strand.
CAGCCGACGGCGACGCGGCCGCTTGCCGCGTTGACGAGATTGCGCTCCTCCAGCGCCTTCAGAAGCACGACGGTGCTGGCGACCGACAGGCTGAGGCCGAAGACGATGCCGGCGCCAAGGCTCCAGCCCCAGAGCTTGCAAAGGCCGATGCCTAGCAGGGTGGCGAGGAAAATCCGCCCGATCGCACCCGGCACGGCGATACCGCGCACAGCGAGCAGATCGGAGGCGGAAAAATGCAGGCCGACGCCGAACATCAGCAGGATGACGCCCATCTCGGCAAGCTGGCCGGCAAGCGCGGTGTCGGCGACGAAGCCGGGCGTGAACGGCCCCATCAGGATGCCGGCCATCAGATAGCCGACGAGCGGCGGCAGCCGGAGCCGGTCGGCGCCATAACCGAGGACCGCCGCGAAAACAAAACTGACGGCGACCGTCGCGATGAGTCCTACTTCCTGATGCACGTCCGCCCTCGCCGATGGTAACGGCCGCCACCTTGGACGAAGCGCAAGCAAAGTTAAATAGTTGATTTGCGTTTTAGGAGCCTCGTTCGCGACCCCGGCCAGTCGGAAACAGATGTCGTCGGCAAAGGCCCGCCACGGCCGGCGCGCCGCCGATATTGGAACCGGTTTTAGCTTGCGTCTTTGGCCTTCGTCACGAGAAGGGGAAACGAGATGCGGAAGATCATCCTGAACTGTACTGTGGCGGTGCTGTTGCTGATGAAAATCTCAGAGAAGGGCGAGGCCCGGTTCCTGCGTAAGCGGGGTTTTCACCTTTCGTGGCCCTGATGTCGCAATGTAGTGGTGGAAAACCTCCGTGGATGTTATGAGCACGCCTTCGGTCGAAGCGCATTCCCGGCGCAAGACCCGCACAGGATTTTCAGTATGATTGAGCTTACCCCGTCCCAGATCGCAGGACTCAAACTCGCCAGGGATGGAGACCTTTATCCTCAGCCGGCCAATAAATGGACGCATCAGAATGCGACCGTAACCTATGCAAAATCCGACCGGTGGAAAGAGCGGCCTCAGAAAGTGAAATCGGTCACGGCTAAGACGCTGGGTGAGTTGAAAGAGCCGGGTTTTCTCGTGCGGCGGCATCTGGACGACGACGCATCAAAGGACGTCTACGGCATCACCATGGCCGGCAAGATGTGGCTGTTGAAGAACAAATAGTTTCAGTTGGATGCGGATTGTTCCGTTGGAATCGAGGCGCTGCGCGTTGAAACCAGTCCGCCTTCGTTCCTGACGGAACTACGGCTCGCCGAGCTGAAGCTCACGGAGCGGAGACTGGTGCCCCATGCCGGGGTCGAACCAGCACTTCTTTCGAAACTCGATTTTGAGTCGAGCGCGTCTACCAATTCCGCCAATGGGGCAACGGATACCGACGAGGCGGGTGTCTAACATGTGTGCGCCTGCGCATGCAAGACGGACGAACGAAGTTATCGCGGCAATCCGGTGGAGAGACCCGGCCTTGTTTCGAGGCCGGGTCCTCTCCGAGATCAGTGGGCCGCAGCAGGGGCGGCGCTCGGCAGGCCTGACTTCTTCAGCGTGATCGCCAGGATCGAGGCCAGCAGGCAGAAGGCGCCGGCGACGAAGAAGGCGGGCAGATAGCTCGACAGTTCCGTGCGCGAGAGGCCGGCGCCATAGGCGGCGGTGGCGGCGCCCAGCTGATGGCCGGCAAAGACCCAGCCGAAGACGAGGCCGGCCTTTTCACGGCCGAAGCGGTCGGCGGCGATCTTGACGGTCGGCGGCACGGTGGCGATCCAGTCGAGGCCATAGAAGATGGCAAAGATCGAAAGGCCGTAGAAGCTGAAATCGCTGAAGGGCAGATAGAGCAGCGACAGGCCGCGCAGGCCGTAGTACCAGAACAGCAGCCAGCGATTGTCGAACCGGTCGGACAGCCAGCCGGAGCCGATGGTGCCGAAGAAATCGAAGATGCCCATGACGGCAAGCACGCTTGCCGCGGCCACCGGCACGATGCCGAAATCGCCGCAGAGGGTGACGAAATGGGTCTGGATCAGGCCGTTGGTGCTGAGACCGCAGATGAAGAAGGTGGCAAACAGGATCCAGAAGGTCGAGGTCGTCGAAATCTCGCGCAGCGTGGTGATCGGCGTCATCAGGGCAGCGCCGAGCGTCGGCCTGGCCGGTGCCGGCGTCACATGCGCCTCGCCCAAAGAGGGCAAATTGACGTCAGCCGGCCGGTCGCGCATGAAGGCGAGAACGACAAGGGCCGCGACCATGATCATGGCGCAGACGAAAAACACCGTCGAGCGCCAGCCGTAACGCTCCGTCAGTTCCGCCATCAGCGGCAGGAAAACGAGCTGGCCGGTGGCAGAACTCGCCGAAAGCATGCCGACGACGAGGCCGCGATGCTTGGTGAACCAGCGCGTCGACACGGTCGCGGCGAGCACCATGGCCGTCAATCCGGTGCCGAAGCCGACGACGATGCCCCAGAGCAGCAGGAGCTGCCACAACGTCGTCATGAACAGCGAGCCGACGAAGCCTATGCCGATCAGCGTCAATGCAAAGACGATGACCTTGCGCACACCGAAATAATTCATGAAGGCGGCGGCAAACGGCCCCATGAAGCCGAACAGGATCAGGCGGATCGCAAGTGCGGAGGAAATCTGCGAGGTTTCCCAGCCGAATTCGTCCTGCAGCGGCTTGATCAGCACGCCGGGGGCACCCATGGCGCCCGCCGTCACCAGCATGGTGAGGAAGGTGGCGGCAACGACGACCCAACCGTAATGAATGTTGCGCCGGGCAAGGGTGGAGGCAAGGGCTGTGGAAACCATGAGCACGATTCCGTTCGGATTCAGATTGGGGAAGACACTGGACCGATTTACATGATGGTCATCATATTTCTTGCGTATTGATGATGGACATCATATATTTTGTCAAGCCGCTATTTCTGGAGACGACGATGCGGGTCAGCCGCGAGAAATTTGCCGAAAACCGCGAGAAGATTCTGAGCGTTGCCGGTGTGCTCTTCCGGGAAAACGGTTTCGACGGCGTCGGTGTTGCCGACATCATGAAGGCGGCGGGACTGACGCATGGCGGCTTTTACGGTCACTTCAGCTCCAAGGATGAGCTGGCGCTGGAAGTCAGCCGCAAGCTGATCGATCGGGTGGAAGAGCGCTGGAAGGAACATATCGCCAGCTCGCCGGACCGGCCGCTCGAAACGCTTCTCGACCATTATATTCACTGGCGCACGGTTGATGATCCCGGTGGCAGCTGCGTCTTCGCAACGCTGATCCAGGAGGTGAGCCGCAGCCGCGGCGCGGTTCGTGCCGTTTTCAGCGACGGCCTGTCCGTGCTGGTCGACACGCTTGCCGATATTGTTCCCGGCGAGAGCGAAGAGGAACGCCGCGCCAATGCCGCAACGACGCTGTCATCGATGATGGGCGCCGTCATCCTTGCCCGCGCGGTCGAGGACCGCGGGCTTGCCGAGCAGTTTCTGGTGACGATGCGCCGGCAGCTCGATCCTGCCAACCGGACATAGTCTCAGTCGCGGGAGGCGATGAGGGCGTTGGCCTCGATGATCTCGGTGAATGTTCCGTCCGGCGAGAGAGCGGCGAGCTCGCTTCGTAAAGCCTGTTCGAATTCGGCCGTGCTCTCGCCGAGCGCCTGCGGCGAGGTGACCGACATGGAGAAGGCACGGCCGATGATCTCGTCAGCGTCGAGCAGCCGCTCGGTGACGATGCCGATGCGTTCGAGATTGCGGAAGGCGGAGCGCAGCAGAAATTCCTCGTGCTTTATCCAGTCCGGCCCGCGGCGAAGCTGTCGTTCTGTTCTGATCGGTTCCGGCGAAAAGCGTTCGGAGACCTTCTCCAAAACGTCGCGCCAGCCGGGTGAGGCGGAGATGTGGCGATCGCCGAAAAGGATGACAGCGCCCTCCGGCTCAGTCAGCCTGTCCAGCGTCGCAAGCGTTGCGGCGCGGTCCATCCAGTGGAACGAGCGGCCCATGGTCGTGATCTTCAACGGTCCGAAGGCGGGGCCGAGATCGTAGGAGGAGCCGAGGACGAATTCGGCGTGAATACCGGCTGCCGCCGCGCTCTCGCGGGCCGCGTCCAGCATTTCCGGCTCCGGATCGAGACCCGTGACGTCGGCACCGGCAAGGCGGGCAAAGGCGATGCCGATCTGGCCCGGTCCGCAGCCGAGATCGAGCAGGCGGTCGCCTGGCCGAAGGTTAGTTCTGGCGGTCACGCGTTCGATCAGCGCGTCGGGATAGGGAATGCGGAAACGGCTGTAATAGGCGGCGGTGGTGCGGAAGCGGCGGGGCTCGAAAGGAACGGTGGTCATGACGGACGATTCCTCGATATTTCAGGCAAGCGCTAGGACGGAACTGTGACCGGCCTGTGTCGTATCCCGATCCTCTCCCGCGGTCGGGAGAGGATCTGCCTTTATGAGGGCGCTGAGAAGAGGCGGCTATTTGAAGCCGACTACGGCATGCGGAATATAGGGTGCTTCCAATACGGCGATTTCCTCGGCAGTGAGCTTGACCGTGAGCGAAGCGACGGCGTCCGTCAGGTGGTTCGGTTTGGACGCGCCGATGATCGGTGCGGTCACGACGCTCTTCTGCAGGATCCAGGCGGTGGCGACCTGGGCGCGGGAAATGCCGCGGGCGCTGGCGATCTCGGCCACCGCCTCGACGATCCTGCGGTCGGCATCGATCGACTGCGTGTAGAGCGTCTTGCCGAATTCGTCGGTCTCGCTGCGCGCCGTCGTCTCGTCCCAGTCACGGGTCAGGCGGCCGCGGGCGAGCGGGCTCCAGGGGATGACGGCGATCTTCTGGTCTTCGCAGAGCGGCAGCATTTCGCGCTCCTCCTCGCGGTAGAGCAGGTTCAGATGGTTCTGCATGCTGACGAATTCCGTCCAGCCGTTCAGCCGGGAGACGTAAAGCGCCTTGGCGAATTGCCAGGCATACATCGACGAGGCGCCGATATAACGCGCCTTGCCCGCTTTGACGACGTCATGCAGCGCTTCCAGCGTTTCCTCGACCGGCGTCGTGTAGTCGAAACGGTGGATCTGGTAGAGGTCGACATAGTCGGTGCCGAGACGGCGAAGACTATTGTCGATCTCGTCGAGGATCGCCTTGCGTGACAGGCCGGCGCCATTCGGACCCGGCCGCATGCGGTTGAACACCTTGGTCGCCAGCACGATATCCTCGCGCTTGGCGAAGTCCTTGATGGCGCGCCCGACGATCTCCTCCGAGGAACCGTTCGAATAGGTGTTGGCGGTGTCGAGAAAATTGATGCCGAGGTCGATCGCCTGCCTGATCATCGTCCGGCTTTCCTCTTCGCGCAGGCTCCAGGCATGATTGCCGCGGCCCGGATCGCCGAAGGTCATGCAGCCCAGGCAGATTTTCGACACTTCGAGACCGGTCTTTCCAAATTTGACGTATTCCATGAAACGACTCCGTGAATTGAGACACCCCGTGCGGCGTTTCATGATCTAGTGCGAAACCGTCAAAGTCGCAGGGAGGCGCAGGCGGAATCGGTGCGGCGATGCGTACAATGATGCGTGATGGGGCCGCCGGTTCCGTCGCCGGCTTGCACATCCGCGCCGCAAGGTGTTAGCTGCTGCAGCATTTCACCGGAAGCCAGACTATGCGACTGCCCTCCCATGATCGTTACGACGATCTCTATCGTGATTTCTCCTGGCGGATTCCGGAAGACTTCAATATCGGCCGCGCCGTCAGCGACGATTGGGCGGCGAGAGATCCGGAGCGTGTCTGTCTCGAACATTTCAGTCCGGACGGCGACCATCTTTCGCTGACCTATGGCGAGCTTTCCGGCAGCTCTTCCATGTTCGCCAATGCGCTGGCATCGCTCGGTATCAAGCGCGGCGATCGCGTCGCGCTGCTGATGCCGCAATCCTTCGAGACCGTGGTTGCGCATGTCGCGATCTATAAGATGGGTGCAATCGCCTTGCCGCTGGCGTTGCTGTTCGGCGTCGAGGCGCTGGAATATCGGCTGAGGATCTCGGGTGCGGCGGCAATCGTCACCAATGATTTCGGCCTCGATCGCATCCGGCAAATCCGCGATCGTCTGCCGGAACTGCGCCATGTGATCAGCGTCGATCGCGCTCCCGACGCTCTCCCCTTTGCCGATCTCATCGTATCGTCTGCGCCGGTCTTCGAAGGAGAAAAGACAACGCCCGACGATCCGGCGCTGATGATCTTCACCTCGGGCACAACAGGGCCGCCGAAAGGCGCGTTGCATGGTCACCGTGTTCTGCCCGGCCATATTCCCGGCATGCAGTTCGCCCATGAGGGTTTTCCAAAGGTGGGCGACAAGGTCTGGACGCCGTCCGACTGGGCCTGGGCGGGCGGTCTGCTCAACGCGCTGCTGCCGAGCCTTCTGCTCGGGATTCCCGTCGTCTCGTCGCCGGCGCAGAAATTCGATGCCGACATGGCCTATCGGATCATGGCGGAGATGGATGTGCGCAATGCCTTCATCCCGCCGACGGCGCTGAGGCTGATGCGCGCGGTTCCCGATCCCCGCTCGAAATATGATCTGGTGCTGCGCACGATCGGCTCGGCCGGGGAGGCGCTCGGCCGCGAGACCTATGAATGGGCGCGGCGCACGCTCGGCATCACCGTCAACGAATTCTACGGCCAGACGGAATGCAATTTCGTGCTCTCGTCGGCCGCTGCCCACGGCGTCACCAAAGCGGGCGCCATCGGCCGGGCGGTGCCGGGGCACCGCGTCGCGATCGTCAGTGAGGCCGGCGACGAATTGCCGGCGGGCGAGCCGGGCCAGATCGCCATCGCCAGTCCAGATCCCGTCATGTTCCTCGGCTATTGGAACGATACAGCGGCGACGACGCGAAAATTCGCCAAAGGCTGGCTGCTCACCGGCGATATCGGCCGGCAGGACGCGGACGGCTATATCACCTTCGAGGGCCGTGACGACGACGTCATCACCTCATCCGGATATCGCATCGGCCCGGCGGAAATCGAGGATTGCCTGATCGGTCATCCTGCGGTGCAGCTTGCCGCCGCCGTCGGCAAGCCCGATGCCATGCGCACCGAGATCGTCAAGGCCTATATCGTGCTGGCGCCGGGCCATTCGCCGAGCGAGGCCCTGGCCGCCGATATTAGGGACTGGGTGAAGATGCGGCTTTCGATGCACGAATATCCGCGCGAGGTGGAATTCGTCGAATCATTGCCGCTGACGACCACGGGCAAGGTGATCCGCCGGCTGCTGCGAGAGAAAGCTGCGACGGAAGGTTAGCCCCGGCCGGCGAGCGACATGATCCTTTCGCGCAGCATCTTCGCCATATTGCGGGTGCTGCGGTACATGTGGAGCTGGGCGGCGACCTGGCGCATGTCGCGGTCGCCGTTCTGCGTCAGGCCGATCACCAGGGTTCCCATCTCCTCGCGCTCCTGCCAGAAGCGGCTCATGATCGGGTGGTCGGAGACGGCGCAGGAATCGGAGCGGACGATATTGGCGTCGTCGAGATGCCATTCGGTGAGTTCGCTCATCAAAAGCTTGCCCGGAGAATAGCGGGCATAGTTTTCGTTATAGGCCGTCTTCCAGGTATAGGCCTCGCCGCCCATCATCAACACCACGATGGCGGCGATCGCCTTGCCGTTGAGGTCGATCGTATGAATGCGCACGGCGTCGACGGCGGCAAGGTTCGACACGGCCTCGCGGGCGAAGGCGGTATGATAGCGGTCGGTGACGAGAGCGCTCCGCCGCTTGCCCTTCCAGCCGCCGGCCTCCATCGCCAGGAATTCTTCGAAGCGGACGTGGATTTCGCGCGGCTGGCGGGCGACGGCATAGACCGCCGTTCCGAGTTCTTCCAGCTGACGCCACTGGCGGCGCATCTCGCGCATATGCGAGGAGGAGATGGTTTTGCCGAGATAGGCAGGCGCCTCTTCTTCGCTCTGCAGCATCGGGCGGAGATAGGGATTGGTCACGGTGAGCGGCAGATTGCGGCCGAGCGCCACGGCCTTGAGCATGCGCACGAAAATTCCGTTCAACCTCAGATCGGGCAGGACCAAGGTGCCCGGCAGGTTGAGATCAGGAACGGTCAGCCCCTCGAAGAAATTGTCGAGGGTTTCGGCCGCATCCTCGCTGTCGACGAGCGGCGTGCCGAGCGGGCCGAAGCTGTTCGACCAGCCGCGGATGATCGACGGGCCGACGGCAAAACCCGGCTTGTCGACCGAAAACGGCAGCAGGAAACGCATGCGGCTGCGGCCGGCATTGTGGTCGCGGATCAGGGCGAAATTCACCTGCCTGTCTTCGAGCCGCGGCATGGCGGGCGCGAGGAAGCGGCCGGAGAAAAAGACGTTCGGCTCCATCGCCCGGTTGGAGAGGAAGTCGAGCTCATCCTGAAGTTCGTAGCCGAGCTTGCCGGGATAGAGGCAAAGTTCGCGTCCGGGCCGGCCGATCTCGGCACGGGCCTCGGCCTGCGGTGCCTCGAAATGCAGCGAGGCGAGATCATGGATCATGCGGTTGGTGATGCTGTCGGTGCTTTCGGTGACGGGGGGCGGACGCACCATCTATCGAACTCTCATTTCTGGCGTTGCGGCGGAGGGGCTGGCGAAGGCGAAGAGGACGATGCCGAGCGTGCGGCGCACGGCAACATGCAGAAGAACGGCCTCGACCGCCATGGCCGAGGCGGTGGCAATCGCGGTGCCTTCGATGCCGTAATGCGGGATCAAAGCGAGGTTGAGACCGACATTGGCGGCCAATGCGCCGGCATAGAGCGCGACGCAGAGATTCTGCTTGCCGGCCATCATCAGCAGCGTTTCGGCCGGGCCGACCAGCGATTTGGCGAGGATGCCGACAAGCAGGATCGCCATGACAAGATAACCCGCGGTGAAGGCGCCGCCGAACAGCGACAGCAGCAGGTGGCCGGCGGCGAGAACGGCAAGACCGACGCCGAGCGCCGGCCAGAAGGTCCAACGGGCGGCATCGGTGGCGGCGATCGCCAACTGGGCATGGTCGCCCTCGGCGATGATCGAGGAAAAACGCGGGCCGGAAGCGGCCTTGACGGAGAAATTGATGAAATGCACCAGCGCCATGGTCTTGGCGGCGGCGAAATAGATGGCGACGTCATGCGGCTCAAGGAAGATGCCGACAACGACGACGTCGGAATTGGTCAGCAGGAAGCTGACGCCCTCGATCAGGAAGATCGGGAAGGCGACACTGAGCCAGGCGAGAAAATCGACCTTGCGCGGACCGTCGTCATAATGCCGGCGTAGGCGGTAAAGCGTCGCGCAATATTGGCCGAGTGCAGTGACGAAGGTGGCCACGAGCGCCGCCTGCATGGCGGTGACGGCCGTATGCTCTGCGCCCGTCGCAATCGCAATCAGCATGCAGGCGATGATGAGGATCGGCCGGATAATATAGACCGGGCCCAGCGCCATCACCGGCCAGTGGTTCGCCCGCGAGGTGCCTTCCAGAATATCGCCAAGCGCGATCATCGGCATGGCAAACAGGCCGATGAAGATCGGGACGAGATAATATGGCTCGATCAGATCACCGAAGAAATGCAGCCCGAGCATGCCGGCGGCAAGCATCGCCGTGCCGGACAGCAGCGCGAAGATGCGCGCCGTACCCGTCAGGCCGCGGATTTCCTCGAAGGCGCCTGCCGCCTTGTACTGCGGCAGAAAGCGAATGATCGCGGTGTGGAAGCCAAGGCAGGAGAGGTCGCCGAAGACGACGACCAGCACCCAGACGAAAACGAAGATGCCGTATTCATATTCGCCCATCAGCCGGGCGAGCACGATCTGGGAGACGAAAGCAAGTGCGGCGCTGAGGATGCGGATCGAAAAGGCCGTCAGCGCCATGCGCTGGGCGGCGGCCTTCTCGCCGCCTTCGGTCAGCACGGCCGCAAGCATGCGCAGCGTTCGGCCGCCGATCGGGCGCAGGCCCGCCGGCAGCATCTTCTCCGCTGTTTCTATGACCGCCATGATGAACACGCAAAACTCTGAGGTCAGGCAAATCGTCCCAGAAGTCTTGACAGAGCAGGGTTAAGAAACGGTTCCGGAACGGCCCTTGGCCCGCGGACCTGGAACTCTAGAGCTTCTCCGGGCTAGCTTGAAGCATTCTGCCGGAGCAGGTTTTCGTCAGGGCAGAGGCGATTGGCGATGGGCATACCCCAAGGTACGTCCGAGCCGATCGCCTCTGATCCTGGCGGAAAGATGCCCGGCCCTTCGGGTTGGCTGAACCGGGCCGGCTGATCGACCGGCCGGCTTGGCCGGAGAGCTGGGCTACGACACGCGCCGGCCGGTCGACCATCCGACTCCGTTTGAGCCAACAGAATGATTCAATCTAACCCGGAAAAGCTCTAGCTGGCCGGGGTTACCGCAGAAAAGCAAATGCCGCCCGGAGGCGGCATTTTCAGATTTGTCGTATTTGCTCAGACCTGTTCGAAGGCGCCGTGGCAATGCTTGTATTTCTTGCCTGAGCCGCAGGGGCAGGCCTCGTTGCGGCCGACCTTGCCCCAGGTGGTGGGGTCCTCGGGATTGCGGTTCTCGGGCGCGACGGTCACTTCGGAGGCCTGGTAGATCGGAGCGAAATCGTCCTCGCCGGTCGTCGGATCGAGATGATGGGCCTGCATCAGCGGCGGTTCGGGTTCGGCCGGCGCCTGCTGCACCAGTTCGACGCGCATCAGCTGGGCGGTGACGGCTTCGCGCAGATTGTTGAGCAGGGCGGTGAAGAGCTCGAAGGCTTCCGACTTGTATTCCTGCAGCGGATCGCGCTGGGCATAGCCGCGGAAGCCGATGACCGAGCGCAGGTGATCGAGGTTGACGATATGCTCGCGCCAGAGGTGATCGAGCGTCTGCATGACGATCGAGCGCTCGACATAATGCATGATGTCGTCGCCGAAACGCTCGGCCTTCTCCGTGAAGGCGGCATTGGCGGCTTCCGTCAGGCGCTCGCGAATATCGTCCTCGCCGATGCCTTCCTCCCTGAACCAGTCCTCGATCGGCAGATCGAGGTTCAGGATATTGGTGACGCCGGTCTTCAGGCCGACGGCATCCCATTGTTCGGCATAGGCGCGTTCCGGGATATGCTTTTCGACCAGATCTTCGATCACTTCGCGACGCATGTCGGAGACGGTCTCGGAGATATTGGTCGATTCCATCAGCTCGAGACGCTGCTCGAAGATCACCTTGCGCTGATCGTTGAGAACGTCGTCATACTTCAAGAGGTTCTTGCGGATGTCGAAGTTGCGGGCTTCGACCTTCTTCTGCGCGCGCTCCAGCGCCTTGTTGATCCAGGGATGGACGATCGCCTCGCCCTCCTTGAGGCCGAGCTTGGTCAGCATGCTGTCCATGCGGTCGGAGCCGAAGATGCGCATCAGGTCGTCCTGAAGCGAAAGGTAGAATTTCGAGCGGCCGGGGTCGCCCTGACGGCCGGAGCGGCCGCGCAGCTGGTTGTCGATACGGCGGCTTTCATGGCGTTCGGTGGCGATGACGTAGAGACCGCCGGCGGCCAACGCCTTTTCCTTGAGGCTTTTGATTTCCTCGACGATCGCCTGGATCTTGGCGTCGCGCTCCGGACCCGCCTCGACATCGCCGAGTTCGCGCTCGATGCGCATGTCGAGGTTGCCGCCGAGCTGGATGTCGGTGCCGCGGCCGGCCATGTTGGTGGCGATCGTGACGGCGCCCGGCACGCCGGCCTGGGCGACGATATAGGCTTCCTGCTCGTGGTAGCGGGCGTTCAGCACCTGGAAGTCATTGAAGCCCTGCTTGCGCATGCGCTCGGCAAGCAGTTCCGATTTCTCGATCGAGGTTGTGCCGACGAGCACCGGCTGACCGCGCTTGTGGGCGTCGAGGATCTCTTCGATGATCGCCTTGAACTTTTCGTCGAAGGTCCGGTAGACCTCGTCGTCCTCGTCGAGACGCTTGATCGGCAGGTTGGTCGGGACCTCGATGACATCGAGATTGTAGATATTGCCGAATTCTTCCGCTTCCGTCTGCGCCGTGCCGGTCATCCCGGCGAGCTTGTCGTACATGCGGAAATAATTCTGGAAGGTGATCGAGGCCAGCGTCTGGTTTTCCGGCTGGATCTGCACCTTTTCCTTGGCTTCGAGCGCCTGGTGCTGACCTTCCGAATAACGCCGGCCCGGCATCATGCGGCCGGTGAACTCGTCGATGATGACGACTTCGTCGTTGCGGACGATATAGTCCTTGTCGCGCTGGAAGAGCTTGTGGGCCTTCAGCGCATTGTTGACGTGGTGGACGATCGCAACATTCTCGATGTCGTAGAGCGCATTGCCCTTCAGGAGGCCGGCCTGGCGGAGCAGGTTTTCCAGCTTCTCGGTGCCCTCTTCGGAGAAGTTTGCGGAGCGCTGCTTCTCGTCGATCTCGTAATCGCTGGGGGCGAGCAGCGGAATGAAGGCGTCGATCGTATTGTAGAGTTCGGAGCGGTCGTCGAGCGGGCCGGAGATGATCAGCGGCGTGCGCGCCTCGTCGACGAGGATCGAGTCCACTTCGTCGACGATCGCGAAGTTGTGGCCGCGCTGGACCATCTGGTTCTTCTCGTACTTCATATTATCGCGCAGATAATCGAAGCCGAGCTCGTTGTTGGTGGCATAGGTGACGTCGCAGGCGTAGGCGGCGCGGCGCTCCTCGTCGGAGAGACCGTGGACGATGACGCCCGTGGTCATGCCGAGGAAGCCGTAGACGCGGCCCATGGTCGCGGCGTCGCGCTGCGCGAGATAATCGTTGACGGTGACGACGTGCACGCCCTTGCCGGAAAGCGCGTTCAGATAGACCGGCAGGGTGGCGACGAGGGTCTTGCCTTCGCCGGTCTTCATCTCGGCGATCGCATTCGAATGCAGGATCATGCCGCCGATCAGCTGTACGTCAAAAGGTCGCAGGCCGAGAACGCGGCGCGAGGCCTCGCGCACGACGGCAAAGGCGGGGATCAGAATGTCGTCGAGCGTCTTGCCTTCGGCCAGAAGAGCGCGGAATTCCGCGGTCTTTGCCGCGAGCTGCTCGTCCGTCAGGGCTTTCGTCTTCTCTTCGATGGAATTGATCGCGGTGACGTTCGGCTGGAAGGACCGCACGCGGCGATCATTGGACGACCCAAATAACTTGCGGGCTATACCGCCAAAGCTGACCATGTGACTGGTCCTTTCTCAATATTCATCCGCGACGTTTCTTGTCCGCGGCCCAGCCGAAAATCAGGCGCACGCCTTGAAACGCCCGGAAACTGTTCTGGACGCGAGGTTGCGTGACAGATAAGAGGGGGGTCGAATGATGTCAACGGATTTGGCGGATACAGAAAGGCCACAATCCGGTGTTGATGGCTATTTTGAGCTGGAATAGGCGATGCTGACGCCGGCGATGAAACTGTGAAGGGTTATTTGATGTTGAGCACCAATAAATTCGCCCTGCTGGCGTTTGCAACTTTCGTTGCATTCCAGGCTCCGGCCCATGCAGAGGACGCCGTCGTCGCCAAGGTCGGCAATCTGGAGATCCACCAGTCGGAACTCGATCTTGCCGTCGCCAATCTCGATCCGCAGCTGGCGCAGCTTCCCGACGACCAGAAGAAGGTCGCAGCTCTCTCCGCCGCCATCGACGTGAAGCTGCTCGCTGCCGACGCCATCACCGAAAAGCTCGACCAGACCGAAGAATTCAAGAAGCGCATGCAGTATCTCTCCGATCGCGAGCTGCATAACGCCTATTTCAAGAAGCATGTCGTCGACACCGTGACGCCCGAAGAAATCAAGGCGCGCTACGACAAGGAAGTCGCGGCCCTGCCGAAGCAGGAGGAAGTCCACGCCCGCCATATCCTCGTCAAGACCGAGGACGAAGCCAAGGAGATCATCAAGCAGCTCGACGCCGGCAAGGATTTCGCCGAACTCGCCAAGGAAAAATCCACCGATCCGAACAAGTCGGAAGGCGGCGATCTCGGCTATTTCTCGCGCGGCCGCATGGTCAAGGAATTCGAGGACGCAGCCTTTGCGCTCGAGAAGGGCACTTATTCCAAGACCCCTGTGAAGACCGATTTCGGCTATCATGTCATCAAGGTCGAGGACAAGCGCGACGCTCCGCCGCCGCCTTTCGATCAGGTGCAGGACCAGGTTCGTCAGCTCGTCATGCGCGACAAGTATCTTGCCCTCCTCAACCAGGCCAAGACGTCCGCCAAGATCGAGATCACGGACGAGACGCTGCGCAAGGGCTATGATCAGGCCAACAAGCAGCCGGAACCGGGCAGCGAGCCTGCCCAGCCGGCGCCGAAGCAGTAATATCCGCATCAGGGCCCGGTTCTTCCGGGCCCTTCCTTATCGTTGTTGTTGTCGCATTTCCGGACGGCGAGCCGGTTTCCATTTCGCCGGGAAATGCTCATTGGCAGGTTTCATCATGTCCGGTTCCGTTTCTCCGCTCGCACCGAAATCCTTCGTCCAGATGCCTTCGCTGCGCGGCGTGCGCATGGCGACGGCCTCCGCCGGCATCAAGTACAAGAACCGTACCGACGTGCTGATGATGGTCTTCGACAAGCCGGCCGCCGTCGCGGGGGTGTTTACCCGCTCCAAGTGCCCGTCGGCGCCGGTCGATTTTTGCCGCGCCAACCTGCCCCATGGCAGCGCCCGGGCCGTCGTCGTCAATTCCGGCAATGCCAATGCCTTTACCGGCATGAAGGGCCGCCAGGCGACCGCGCTGACGGCGAAATCGGCCGCGGCCGCGGTCGGCTGCGGCGAGAACGAGGTCTACCTGGCCTCGACCGGCGTCATCGGCGAACCGCTCGATGCCACCAAATTCTCAGGCGTCCTGGATAAGATGCAGGCCGAGGCCACCAGCGATTTCTGGCTCGAAGCCGCCAAGGCGATCATGACGACCGACACCTATCCGAAGGTTTCGACCCGCAGCGCCGAAATCGGCGGCGTTGCCGTGACGATCAACGGTATCGCCAAGGGTGCCGGCATGATTGCGCCCGATATGGCGACGATGCTCTCCTTCGTCGTGACCGATGCCGACATCGCGCCGGCCGCGCTGCAGGTGCTGCTGTCGGATGGCGTCGGCCCGACCTTCAACTCCATGACCGTCGACAGCGACACCTCCACGTCCGACACGCTGATGCTGTTTGCGACGGGTGCGGCGGCCGAAGACGGCCAGGCCCGCATCGAACGCGCCGACGATCCCCGGCTTGCCGCCTTCCGCGCCGCTCTCAACGAAGTGCTGAAGGATCTGTCGCTGCAGGTGGTGCGTGACGGCGAGGGCGCCACCAAGATGCTCGAAATCACGGTGACGGGTGCCGAGAGCGACGCCGCCGCCAAGCGTATCGCGCTGTCGATTGCCAATTCGCCGCTGGTCAAGACGGCGGCCGCCGGCGAAGACGCCAATTGGGGCCGGATCGTCATGGCCGTCGGCAAATCCGGCGAGATGGCCGACCGCGACCGGCTGGCCATCTGGTTCGGCGACGTCAGGGTCGCGGTCAACGGCGAGCGTGATCCCGATTATTCCGAGGAGGCCGCCTCGAATGTGATGAAGGCGCAGGATATCCCCGTCAAAGTCGATATCGGCCTCGGCTCTGGTTCGGCAACCGTCTGGACCTGCGACCTCACCAAGGAATATGTTGCGATCAATGGCGACTATCGGAGCTGATCGTTCGTTGGAGCAGGCATCTATTTCCTCGCAGAATTTGCCGCTGGTCCGCAGGCTGGAGGCTGTCGGTTTTCGCGCCTGGCCGGCGGCATCCGTGCAATATGACGGCAGTTGGCAGGTCCGGTTGACGGCTGGCCACCCGTCCAATCGGCTGAATTCCATCGTGCCGCTCGATCCCTCGGACCATCGCGATGTCGAGATCCGCCTGGAAAAGGCGAGCCGCAAGTTCGAGGCCTATGGCCGCGCCGCCGTCGTCCGGCAGACGCCGCTGGCGTCGCCGGTGCTGATCGAGCTTCTCAGCGCCCAGAACTGGACGCGATTTGACGAGACCGTGGTGATGACGTGCGATCTCGCCGAGGCTGCACTGCCGGATACGCTCGATCATCTGCCGACCCATGACGTCGGCCGTTTCGTCGATGCCAATCTGACGGTCGAGAGGGCGCCGCTGAGCTTGAAGCCGGCGCTTGCCGAAATCATTTCCGCGATCAAGCCGCCGTCGGGCCTCTTCATGATCGAAAATGCGGCAGAGGGACCGCTCGCGACCGTGCTCTGTGTCCAGGACAACGACCTTGCCGGCATCATGTCGCTTTCGGTCTGCGAAACGCGGCGGCGCGAAGGACTGGGCACCGAAATCCTGACTTCGGCGCTGCGCTGGGCTCGCATGCGCAGCGCCCGATCGGCCTGGCTGCAGGTAAAGCTTTCCAACCGCCCGGCGATCGCACTTTATGAGCGCCTCGGGTTTCGCGATGCCTATCATTATTGCTACTGGCAGCGAGAGACGCGATGAGCGAGGCAGGCCGGAAGATATTGCTGGTCGCCGCCTGCGCGCTGATCGATGCCGATGGGCGTATTCTATTGGCACAGCGTCCCGAGGGAAAATCGCTTGCCGGGCTCTGGGAGTTTCCCGGCGGCAAGGTCGAGCCCGGCGAGACGCCGGAGGAGACGCTGGTGCGCGAGCTCGAGGAAGAGCTCGGCATCAAGACGAAGATCGCCTGCCTCGCGCCGCTGACTTTCGCCAGCCATTCCTACGAGACGTTCCATCTCCTGATGCCGCTTTATATTTGCCGGCGCTATGAAGGCATTGCACAGGGCCGCGAGGGGCAGGCGCTGAAATGGGTGCGTGCGGGGGCTCTGCGGGATTACCCGATGCCGCCGGCCGACGAACCGCTCATCCCGATGCTGCAGGATTTGCTTTAAAGCGCCTCTCGTTGAGCTTGGTCCGTGCGGCCCGCCCGCGATTTTTGTTTTGTCGATGTGTCATTATTCTGCAGTCGCCCGACATTTCCAGGCGCTGTGCATTAGCGTTTGCTGATTATTATTGTGCCGTGCTGTTTTCGGCTGTGGATATTAATGGATCGTTTAACACCTTCTGCCAAAGATCGGCCTCAATCAAGCATCTGGCGTGCGTATTTAAAAGGCTTGACCTCATGGACGATGATTTCTGGAAAGCGGTCCGGGAAAAGGAACGGGCTTCGTCTGCCTCGCGCAGGACGGGTGCGCTCAATATCGCCCTTCTCTTTGGCACGGCGGTGGTCGCGCTGACACTGATCCTGACGCCGATGCTTGCCGATTCTTCGAAGAAAAGCGTCTTTGCCAGCGCGCCGGTGGATTTCGACACGATCACCACCGGATCGATCCCGAAGAACGAAGGCGGCAAGCGCTATACGATCCGCCGCAGCGTCCTGCAGGAGACGCCCGGCTCGGTCTGCGTCGTCGAGGGATACGGGGTCGGCGCCGGTTGCTGAAAATGAAGGCCATCGCCTGATGGCCTGCAATTGGTCATTGCAGTCGATTCACGCAAAGGGTTGGGGTAATGCGTCTTTTGAAAGCATTTCTTGCGGACGGCACAGGTGCGACGGCGGTCGAATATGGCCTGATCGCCGCCGTCATCTGCACGGCGCTCGTCTCGGGTCTCGGTATTTTTAGCGGCAGCCTGCAGAACGTCTTCAGCGTTGTCAGCAACAATATTACCGTCAATTGAAGAGGCGGCCGACTACTTTTGACGGGCTGCAGCATGATGGGCTGCACTAACCGCTGACACTTTTCGATATCATCCGCTATTGCCTGAGCTTGTGCTCGTCCACTTTCAGCGCATCGGCAAGGCGTGCCTTGGCCGAACCCGGCTGGAGCGGCTTCTGCTGGCTCTCGTGAGCCGCCCATCCGGAGACATAGATGATCGAAAAGGTCGCGCGAATGCGTCCGTCCGGATCGGAATAGCGCTCGGCATAGATCTCTGCCGCGCGCAGGAAGAAGGCGCGGGTCAGGGGCATGCGGCCGCGGGCTGCGAGCGGATTGCTCATGCCCATGGCTCGGAGATCGCGCATCAGCGGAAACAGAGAATCATATCGTACCGTATAGGTCTCGGCGTCGATCACCGGCAGGGTGAAGCCGGCGCGCTGCATGAGACTGCCGACATCGCGCACATCGGCGAAGGGGATGACGCGCGGGCTGGCGCCGCCGGTCATGTCGACCTCGGCGGTCAAGAGGGCGTCGCGCAGTTCCTGCAGCGTGCCGGCGCCGGGAATGGCCGCTAGGAACAGGCCGTCCGGTTTCAAGGCACGGCGAATCTGGATGAAAACGCCCGGCGTGTCGTTGGTCAGATGCAGGCTGAGCGGCGCAAGCACGAGATTGGTCGATTGCGGCTCGAGCGGCACATCTTCGAAAGGCGCTTCGATCAGGGTTTCGCCTCGGCCCGCATAGGCCTTCTCGCTCTCGACGCGGATCATCGTGCCGATCTTGCCCGTCGCCATTGCCGCGCGGGCCGCTGCACCGGTTGTACCATGCAATTCGACGGCGGTTTCGAAACGCCGCTCGACGACCGCCAGCCTCTCGGCCATTTCCTCTGCCGCGATGTCCAGCAGGAAGGCGGCTTTCGGGTCGTTGTTGACAAGCGCGCGATGGCGATGTGCGGCGATCAGGTCTCTGTCGAAGATCGTTTCCATGGCGATGTCCATAGTCCGGCCTCGCTGACGCGGCAAGACGATTTTCCTTTGGATGAGAACAGGCTAGTCTCGTCGGCATGGGACCGATCGATTTCGAAAGACCGGCGGAGTTCTTGCGGACGCAGCTCTGGCGGCCGTTTTCGGCGCTTGTCGATTTTCTCTATCCGCCGGCTTGTTCCGTCTGCGGTATTTCAACCGGCGGCCATCGCGGGCTTTGCGCGAAATGCTGGTCCGGCATCCGCTTCATCGAACGGCCCTATTGCGAGGTGCTCGGCATCCCGTTCTCGCACGATCTCGGCGCCGGCATTCTCAGTGCCGAGGCGATCGCCAACCCGCCGCCTTTCGACCGGTTGCGGTCGGCGGCGACCCACGACCATGCGGTCCGTGATCTCGTGCATGGGTTGAAATATCGCGATCGCACCGATCTGGCGCCGATGATGGCCGGCTGGATGCTGCGCGCCTCCGACGGGACGGTCGAAAGCTGCGATGCGCTGATTCCGGTGCCGCTGCACCGCACCCGCATGCTGGCCCGCAAGTTCAATCAGGCTGCCGAGCTTGCCCGCCATATGGCAAGGCTTTCCGGAAAGCCGCTGCTTGCCGCCACCCTTATCCGCGTCAAGCGCACCAGCCAGCAGGTTGGCCTCGGCGCCAAGGCGCGCGAGGACAATGTCAGAGGCGCTTTCGCGATTGCCAAGGGTCGCGAAAACGACATTTTCGGCAAACGCATCGTCCTTGTCGACGACGTCTATACGACAGGGGCGACGGTCGCCGCCGCAAGCCGGACGCTGCGCAAGGCGGGTGCGGCCGAGATCTCGGTTTTGACCTTTGCAAGGGCTCTCTCCGAGCCTATATGACAGAAATACCCGGCATCCGTCTGGAGATATTATGGTACCCGTCACGATCTATACACGACAGTTCTGCGGCTATTGCAGCCGCGCCAAGTCCCTTCTTGAAGAAAAGGGCGTCGACTACGTCGAGCACGACGCGACCTATTCCCCGGACCTTCGCCAGGAGATGATCGGCAAGTCGAACGGGCGGACCACCTTTCCGCAGATCTTTATCGGCGCCGCACATGTCGGCGGCTGCGACGATCTCTTTGCGCTCGATCGCGCCGGCAAGCTCGATCCGATGCTGGCGGCCTGAGGAGGAACCGATGAGTTTCAAGGCTGCCGCCATCCAGATGTGCTCCGGGGTCGATCCGGTCAAGAATGCCGCCGCCATGGCGCGGCTGGTGCGCGAGGCTGCCGCCCAGGGCGCGACCTATGTGCAGACGCCCGAGATGACCGGCATGCTGCAGCGCGACCGCGCGGCGGCGCGTGCCGTGCTCGCCGACGAGACGCATGACGTCATCGTCAAGACCGGCTCCGAGCTTGCCAGGGAGTTCGGCATTCACATGCATGTCGGCTCGACGGCGATCGCGCTTTCCGACGGCAAGATTGCCAATCGCGGTTTCCTGTTCGGTCCCGACGGCAGGATCCTCAATCGCTACGACAAGATCCATATGTTCGATGTCGATCTCGACAATGGCGAGAGCTGGCGTGAAAGTGCGGCCTATACGGCCGGTTCGGAGGCGCGCGTCCTGTCGCTGCCTTTCGCCGAAATGGGTTTCGCGATCTGCTACGACGTGCGCTTTCCCGCCCTCTTCCGTGCCCAGGCTGTTGCCGGCGCCGAGGTGATGACGGTTCCCGCCGCCTTCACCCGGCAGACGGGCGAAGCGCATTGGGAGATCCTGCTGCGTGCTCGCGCGATCGAGAACGGTGTCTTCGTCATCGCCGCAGCGCAGGCCGGCCGGCACGAGGACGGGCGCGAGACCTTCGGCCATTCGATGATCGTCGATCCCTGGGGCACGGTGCTGGCCTCCGCCGGTGCCACCGGAGAGGCGGTCATCCTCGCCGAGATCGATCCCGGCGCGGTCAAGGCTGCGCATGACAAGATCCCGAACCTGAGGAACGGCCGGGAATTCTCGGTCGAAAAGATTGCGGGGGCAGTCGAAGGAGGCGTCGCCGCTTGATCCGCTATTCTCTCACCTGCGACAATGCCCATGAATTCGAAGGCTGGTTTTCGGAAAGCGCCGACTTCGACCGTCAGGTCGCGACCGGTTTCCTGACCTGCCCGGTCTGCCATTCCGCCACCATCTCCAAGCTTCTGATGGCGCCTTCCGTTTCGACGGCGCGCAAGAAGGACGAGAGGCAGACCCTGGCGATGGACGCGATGCGGCAGGAGGCCCTGCAAAAACTGAAAGAGGCCGTCGCCGCCGTCAAAGCCAATTCCGAGGATGTCGGCACGAAGTTTCCCGAGGAGGCCCGCAAGATCCATTATGGCGAGGCGGATGCCCGCGGCATCATCGGCCAGGCGACGTTGGACGAGGCGCAGGCGCTGGTGGAAGAAGGCATCGAGATCGCTGCTATTCCGGTTCTGCCGGAGGATGTGCACTGAAATTCAACCGGCGCATTGGCCCCAATGCCGAAATGTAGCCGGCTTATGAATGCCGGATCAAGCCGGCCGTTTCGCCAGCAGCATATAGTTCACGTCCATATCTCTCGACAGATTCCACTGGTTCGACAGCGGATTGAAGAAGACGCCGGTGCGGTCGGTGATCTCGAGACCGCTTGCGGCAAGCGGCTTTTCCAGCTCTTCCGGGCGCACCAGCTTTTCATACTGGTGGGTGCCGCGCGGCAGCCAGCGTAAGATGTTCTCGGCGGCGAAGATGGCAAGGGCTGCCGCCTTCATCGTGCGGTTGATGGTGGCAACGAAGATCAGGCCGCCGGGGCGGACCATTTTTGCGCAGGTCGTCATGAAGAACTCGACATCGGCGACGTGTTCGACCACTTCCATGTTCAACACGATATCGAAGGTCTCGCCGGCATCGGCAAGCTCCTCGGCGGTGACGGCGCGGTAGTCGACCGAAACGCCGGAGGCTTTCGCATGGGTCGAGGCGATCCCGATATTTTTCTCGGAAGGGTCCGCGCCGGTGACGGAGGCGCCCATGCGGGCGACCGGCTCGGACAACAGGCCGCCGCCGCAGCCGATATCGAGGACGCGCAGACCCTCGAGCGGCCGAGGGCTTTTCGGATCGCGGCCGAAATTCTCGCAGGCCTTGTCTCTAATATAGGCGAGCCGGACGGGATTGAATTTGTGCAGCGGTTTGAACTTGCCGGTCGGGCTCCACCATTCCGCCGCCATCGCCGAGAAGCGGTCCACTTCGCCCTGGTCGATCGTGCTTCTGGCGCCTTCCGTCATCGTCCACTCCTTCGTTCGTCAAATGTGAAGTCGGATGATCACAGGCATAAGTCAAGGGGCGCGAAGCAGGAGACCGGCAGGCGTCGAGCCACCCGGCAACTGCTTTTATCGCGCGCGCTTGCCTACCCCCGCCAAACTCGCTAAGAGACGCCGCAACTTGGGGCCTTACAGGCCTGGGCTTTTAGAGCGGTTCCAGAAATTGTAACTCGGCTCTTTCGCCAAGCGGTCCGCCCCAGAGCTTTCGTGATGCCGGGTCCGGGTTTCCGTTTTCCGGCGCCAGTCGTGGTAGAGGCATATGGCACGCATCGTAATGAAATTCGGCGGCACGTCCGTCGCTGACCTGGACCGCATCAAGAACGTTGCCCGCCATGTGAAACGTGAAGTCGATGCCGGCCACGAGGTGGCGGTGGTCGTTTCGGCCATGTCCGGCAAGACCAACGAGCTGGTCGGCTGGGTGCAGGGCATGCCGAAGGTGATCGGCGCCAACTCTCCGTTTTACGATGCGCGCGAATATGACGCGGTCGTCGCCTCCGGCGAGCAGGTGACCTCGGGGCTGCTGGCGATTGCGCTGCAGGCGATGGATATCAATGCGCGCTCCTGGCAGGGGTGGCAGATCCCGATCCGCACCGACAACGCTCATGGCGCGGCGCGCATCCTGGAGATCGACGGCTCCGACATCATCAAGCGCATGGGCGAGGGGCAGGTCGCCGTCATATCAGGTTTCCAGGGGTTGGGTCCGGACAACCGCCTCGCCACACTCGGACGCGGCGGATCGGATACGTCGGCCGTCGCCATTGCGGCCGCTGTCAAAGCGGATCGCTGCGATATCTATACCGATGTCGACGGCGTCTACACGACCGATCCGCGCATCGTGCCGCAGGCGCGCAGGCTGAAGAAGATCGCTTTCGAAGAAATGCTCGAGATGGCCTCGCTCGGCGCCAAGGTGCTGCAGGTGCGGTCGGTCGAGCTTGCCATGGTGCACAAGGTGCGTACCTTCGTGCGCTCGTCTTTCGAAGATCCCGATGCTCCGGGCATGGGCGATCTGTTGAACCCGCCCGGAACGCTGATTTGTGACGAGGATGAAATCGTGGAACAGGAAGTAGTCACCGGCATCGCCTATGCCAAGGATGAGGCTCAGATCTCGCTTCGCCGTCTTGCCGACCGGCCGGGCGTCTCCGCCGCGATCTTCGGGCCGCTTGCCGAATCCCATATCAATGTCGACATGATCGTCCAGAATATTTCCGAGGACGGATCGAAGACCGATATGACCTTTACCGTGCCGTCTGGCGACGTCGAGAAGGCGATCAAGGTGCTCGGCGACCATAAGGAGAAGATCGGCTACGACGTCGTGCAAAACGAATCGGGGCTGGTGAAAGTCTCGGTCATCGGCATCGGCATGCGCAGCCATGCCGGCGTTGCTGCTACCGCATTTCGTGCACTTGCCGAAAAAGGCATCAACATCAAGGCGATCACCACCTCCGAGATCAAGATTTCCATCCTGATCGACGGTCCTTATGCAGAACTCGCTGTCAGGACTTTGCATTCCTGCTACGGTCTGGATAAGAATTGATTCCCAGCGGGCGGCCTGCTCCTTCAGGTTGAGGAGACGACGGCGGGCCGGCCGGGACAGAGTGCGTTGTTTCGGGAGCTTGAGACGTCATGAGAGACCTTTCCGGCGGTCCGCGCGTGCTGCTCAGGCGGCTGCGCGAGTTGATGGCAGAGCCGCTGGAGCCGCAGGATCGTCTTGACCGGATCGTCCGGCAGATCGCCGGCAACATGGTGGCGGAGGTTTGCTCCGTCTACGTGCTGCGCGCCGATGGCGTGCTTGAGCTCTACGCCACCGAAGGCCTCAACCGCGAGGCCGTGCACCTGGCGCAGCTGAAGATGGGGCAGGGCCTCGTCGGCACGATTGCGGCTTCAGCGCAGCCGCTCAACCTTTCCGACGCGCAGTCGCATCCGGCGTTCCGCTACCTGCCGGAGACGGGTGAAGAAATCTACCATTCCTTCCTCGGCGTGCCGATCTTGAGGACCGGGCGCTCGCTCGGCGTTCTCGTCGTGCAGAACAAGGCGAGCCGCACCTATCGCGAGGAAGAGGTGGAAGCGCTCGAGACGACGGCAATGGTGCTTGCCGAGATGATCGCCACCGGCGAGCTGAAGAAGATCACCAAGCCGGGCCTTGAACTCGACCTGACGCGCTCGGTGACCGTCGATGGCGACACGTATAATGACGGCATCGGCCTCGGCTACGTCGTGCTGCACGAGCCGCGCATCGTCGTTACCAACCTGCTCAACGAGGATGCGGAGAAGGAAATCCGGCGGCTGGCTGAAGCCATGGGTTCGCTGAGGATATCGATCGACGACATGCTGTCGCGTCGCGACGTGTCGATGGAGGGCGAGCATCGTGAGGTGCTCGAAACCTACCGGATGTTCGCGCATGACCAGGGCTGGGTGCGCAAGCTCGAGGAGGCGATCCGCAACGGCCTGACGGCGGAAGCGGCGGTTGAGAAGGTGCAGAGCGACACCAAGGCGCGGATGATGCGGTTGACCGACCCCTATCTGCGCGAACGCATGCATGATTTCGAGGATCTGGCGAACCGTCTGCTTCGGCAGTTGACCGGTTATACCGGGCGCACGACCGCGGAAGGTTTCCCCAACGACGCGGTCATCCTGGCGCGTGCCATGGGGGCAGCGGAACTGCTCGATTATCCACGCGCCAATGTGCGCGGGCTGGTGCTGGAGGAAGGGGCGGTGACGAGCCATGTGGTGATCGTCGCGCGTGCCATGGGCATTCCTGTTATCGGCCAGGCGGCGGGTGTCGTGGCGCTCGCCGAGAACGGCGATGCCGTGATCATCGACGCCGACGAGGGGCATGTGCATCTGCGGCCGATGACCGATCATCGCCGTTCCTACGAGGAAAAGGTCCGCTTCCGCGCCAGACGGCAGGAACAGTTCCGGGCGCTGCGCGCCATCGAGCCGGTCACCAAAGACGGCAAGCGGATCTCGCTGATGATGAATGCCGGGCTGCTGGTCGATCTGCCGCAGCTATCGGAATCGGGTGCGGAGGGTATCGGCCTCTTCCGCACCGAGCTGCAATTCATGATCGCCTCCACCATGCCGAAGGCGGACGAGCAGGAGCAGTTCTACCGCAACGTGATCAAACAGGCGGCCGGCCGCGTCGTCACCTTCCGCACGCTCGATATCGGTGGCGACAAGGTCGTGCCCTATTTCCGCGGCCACGAGGAGGAAAACCCCGCACTCGGCTGGCGCGCCATCCGGCTGTCGCTCGACCGGCCGGGACTGTTGCGCACCCAGTTGCGCGCCCTGCTGAAGGCGTCGGCCGATACCGAGCTGAAGCTGATGGTGCCGATGGTGACCGAGGTTTCCGAGCTGAGGATGGTGCGCGAGCTCCTGCAGAAGGAAGTGCAGCATCTCTCGCGCTTCGGCCACGGGCTGCCGCGCAAGCTGCAATTCGGTGCGATGCTTGAGGTGCCGGCGCTGCTCTGGCAGCTCGACGAGTTGATGGAGGCGGTCGATTTCGTTTCGGTCGGTTCGAACGACCTCTTCCAGTTCTCGATGGCCGTCGACCGCGGCAATGCGCGTGTGTCGGACCGCTTCGATCCGCTGGGCAAGCCGTTTTTGCGCATCCTGCGCGACATCGTGCGTGGGGCGGACCGGAACAAGACGCCGGTGACGCTTTGCGGCGAACTTGCCGGCAAACCGCTCTCGGCAATGGCGCTGCTCGGCATCGGCTTCCGCTCGATTTCGATGTCGCCGGCCTCGATCGGGCCAGTAAAAGCGATGCTGCTCGGGCTCGATGTCGGCGCGCTGGCGAAGGCGATGGATGACGTGCTGGACGACAACAGCGCGACGGTGCCGATGCGCGAGGTGCTTGCCCGCTTCGCCGAGAGCCACAATATTCCCCTTTAGGCCTATATTAAGAAGAATCGGAGTGAAGGGTGGCGAAGCTTCCCGTTGAAAAGATGCGCGAGCTGGAACGCCGTTTCGACGAGATCGAAGCGCGCATGTCGGCGGGCCCGGCTGCCGACGTCTATGTGAAGCTTGCATCCGAATATTCCGAGCTGCAGCCTGTCGTCACGAAGATCCGCGCCTACGAGAAGGCGATCGCTGAACTTGCCGATCTCGACACGCTGCTCGAAGACAAATCGGTGGATCGCGAGATGCGCGATCTTGCCGAACTCGAACTGCCCGAGGTGAAGGAGCGGATCGAGGCGCTGGAGCAGGAAATGCAGATCCTGCTTCTGCCGAAGGATGCGGCGGATGAAAAAAGCGCAATCCTGGAAATCCGCGCCGGCACCGGCGGCTCGGAAGCAGCCCTTTTTGCCGGCGATCTCTTTCGCATGTACGAGCGTTTCGCGGCCGAAAAGAGCTGGAAGGTGGAGGTGCTCTCGGCAAGCGAGGGCGAAGCCGGCGGCTACAAGGAAATCATTGCGACGATCACCGGGCGCGGCGTCTTTGCCAAACTGAAATTCGAATCCGGCGTACACCGGGTGCAGCGTGTGCCGGAAACCGAGGCGGGCGGGCGCATCCATACCTCGGCCGCGACGGTGGCGGTGCTGCCGGAGGCAGAGGAGATCGACATCGAAATCCGGCCGGAAGATATCCGCATCGACACGATGCGCTCCTCCGGTGCCGGCGGCCAGCACGTCAATACGACGGACTCGGCGGTGCGCATCACCCACCTGCCGAGCGGCATCGTCGTCACCAGCTCGGAAAAATCGCAGCATCAGAACCGCGCCAAGGCGATGCAGGTGCTGCGTTCCAGGCTCTACGATGCCGAGCGGCAGCGGGCCGACAGCGAACGCTCGGCCGACCGCAAGAGCCAGGTCGGCTCCGGCGATCGCTCGGAACGCATCCGCACCTATAATTTCCCGCAGGGACGCGTGACGGACCATCGCATCAATCTGACGCTCTATAAGCTCGACCGGATGATGGAGGGTGAAATCGAGGAGGTCGTCGATGCGTTGATGGCCGACTATCAGGCAAGCCAGCTGGCGCAGCTCGGCGAGCAGCTATGAGCCGGACGGTCGCCGATATGCTTGCCGAAGCGCGCCGTCGCTTCACGGAGGCAGGCATCGCCGATCCGGCAACCGATGCGCGCCTGCTTGTCGCGGGCCTTCTGAAACAGTCATCGACCGAACTGTTGACGCGATCGGCCGAGAAGCTTTCTGCTGATCAGATCGCGGTGATTTCCAAGGCGCTGGAGCGGCGGCTCGGCCATGAGCCGGTGCATCGCATTCTTGGCGAGCGGGAATTTTACGGCCTGGCGCTACAGCTTTCGGCGGAGACCCTGGAGCCGCGGCCGGATACGGAAATTCTGGTCGATACGGTGCTTCCCTATCTCAAGGACCTTGCAAAGGTCCACGGCCATCTCCATATTCTTGACATCGGAACAGGGACCGGGGCGATATGCCTTGCGCTGTTGAGCGAGTGTCTTGAGGCTTCAGGCATCGGCAGCGACATATCGGCGGATGCCCTTGGAACGGCAAGATCAAACGCAGAAAGAAACGGGTTGCAGGATCGCTTTCAGGCCGTACGGTCGAAATGGTTCGAGAAGATCCAGGGCTCATTTCACGCGATTGTCTCAAATCCGCCCTATATTGCCTCCAATGTCATTCACGATCTCGCTCCCGAAGTGACGAAATTTGATCCGGTTGCGGCTCTGGATGGCGGCCCGGATGGGCTTGACGCCTATAAAGCCATAGCCAAGGATGCGGCAAGGTTCATGAGGCCCGATGGGGTTCTTGGACTGGAAATCGGCTACGATCAGCGAAACGATGTGACGGCGATCTTCGAAGCGAAAGGCTTCAGCTGCCTCAAATCCGTGAAAGATTATGGTCAGAATGACAGGGCGCTCATGTTCGCGCTCGCGTAAAAGGCGATAATTGCGGCATTGGACGGGACATTATTGTTATTGCGAAGAAAAGGCTTGGATTTCCCAGGGAAGCAATATAGGTTGCGGACACGTGTTGGGCAGATAGGAATGAACGAGATTCGTTCGGTACTTGGTTTGCCTCGGGGGTCCGCTCTTTTAAACGAGAGTTTCAACGGTTGAACACGACCCAACGCGTGAATCAGTCAAACTGACTTGAGAACCAAGCGGCAGGTCGGCGCAGAGGCGCAGTATGCTCGCGGCACAAAGGTCCTGACCCGGTTTTCCGGTCATGGCGGTTGGTGCCATGTATCCATCACAAACAGAGAATTCAGGTGAACGATCTATGAGGCCAGGACAGCAAAACAAGCGCGGTCGAGGGCGTGGTAATAACAATAACAATGGCGGCGGCGGAAATAACAACAACAACAATTTCAACCGCAAGGGCGGTAACCCGCTGACCCGGACCTATGACAGCTCCGGCCCCGATGTGAAGATTCGCGGTACCGCCCAGCATATTGCCGAGAAGTATGCGCAGCTTGCCCGTGATGCCCAGAGCTCCGGCGACCGCGTGATGGCCGAGAACTATCTTCAGCACGCCGAACATTACAATCGGATCATCGCCAGCGCTCAGGCGCAGATGCAGGAGCGTTTCCAGCGCGACGATCGCGGCGACTACAATGACCGCGACGCGGCGGATCGCGACAGCGACGATATTGATAACAACGACAATGACGGCGATGATGTCGTTGTCGTCCAGCCGCCGCAGAGCAGGCAGCACCAGCCGCAGGCACAGCCGCAGCCGGCTCCCGCTCCGGCACCTCAGCCCGAGGTCATCGATGGAACCGGCCCGCAGCCGGAGATCGAAGGCATTCCTGCCGAGGTCGCCATGGACGAGGAAGGTTCCGCCGGCCAGCCGCGCGAACGCCAGCCCCGCCGCCGCAGCGCCGGCAACCGTCCCCGTCGCCCGCGTCGTGGCGCAGAAGGCGACGCAGCGCCGGAAGGCGAGGGCGCTTCCGCCGAGGCGCCTGTTCTGGCGGACGCCACATCGGAGTGAAGGATTTCGCCTTTCCTTAGGGAAGAGGCGGGACGTTCATACCATCTGCCCGGATTTGCTTGAAAATCCCCGGCCCTGTGCCGGGGATTTTCATTTTACGGGCTCTTTAAACTCCTGGAACAGGCTACCATATTCTCCTCGAACTGCTTCGCCCAAATCGAGAGACGGGCAAGCGCGGCCTGCCTTTTCAGGGGGTCGATCTCAATCATCGGTCTGCGCCTCGTAAGGGCAGGGCGATCCATGGAGGTGGAATATGAATATCGAGAAATATTCGGAGCGGGTGCGCGGCTTCATCCAGTCGGCGCAGACCTATGCGCTGGCGCAGGGGCATCAGCAATTTTCGCCCGAGCATGTGCTGAAAGTCCTGCTCGACGACGATCAGGGCATGGCGGCGTCGCTTATCGAGCGCGCCGGCGGCGATCCCAAGGCTGCCCGCCTTGCCAATGACGCCGCCCTTGCCAAA
The DNA here is from genome assembly GCF_002531805.1 of Rhizobium sp. M1. Lineage (NCBI taxonomy): Bacteria > Pseudomonadati > Pseudomonadota > Alphaproteobacteria > Hyphomicrobiales > Rhizobiaceae > Rhizobium > Rhizobium sp. M1. Next base: position 39,675 of record NZ_NWSW01000041.1, read on the forward strand.
ATGCCGAAGATCTCAGGCGGCAACGGCAACATCTATCTGGCGCAGCCGCTTGCCAAGGTGCTTTCGACCGCCGAAGAGGCGGCAAAGAAGGCCGGCGACAGCTTCGTGACGGTGGAACGCCTGCTGCAGGCGCTGGCGATCGAATCCTCGGCGTCGACCTTTTCGACGCTGAAGAATGCCGGCGTCACGGCTCAGGGCCTCAATCAGGTCATCAACGATATCCGCAAAGGTCGGACGGCCGATTCCTCCAACGCCGAGCAGGGCTTCGATTCCCTGAAGAAATTCGCGCGTGATCTGACCAGCGAGGCTCGCGAGGGCAAGCTCGATCCGGTCATCGGCCGCGACGACGAGATTCGCCGCACCATCCAGGTCCTGTCGCGGCGCACCAAGAACAACCCGGTGCTGATCGGCGAGCCCGGCGTCGGTAAGACGGCGATCGTCGAAGGGCTGGCGCTGCGTATCGTCAACGGCGACGTGCCGGAATCGCTCAAGGACAAGAAGCTGATGGCGCTCGACATGGGCGCGCTGATTGCCGGCGCGAAATATCGCGGCGAATTCGAAGAGCGGCTGAAGGCCGTGCTCAACGAAGTGCAGGCGGAAAACGGCGAGATCATCCTGTTCATCGACGAGATGCACACGCTGGTCGGCGCCGGCAAGGCCGATGGGGCAATGGATGCCTCCAACCTGCTGAAGCCTGCTCTTGCCCGCGGCGAACTGCATTGCGTCGGCGCGACCACGCTCGACGAATATCGCAAACATGTCGAGAAGGATCCGGCGCTTGCCCGTCGCTTCCAGCCCGTCGTCGTCGACGAGCCGACGGTCGAAGATACGATCTCGATCCTGCGCGGCCTCAAGGAAAAATACGAGCAGCATCACAAGGTGCGCATTGCCGATGCGGCGCTTGTCGCCGCCGCGACACTGTCCAACCGTTACATCACCGACCGTTTCCTGCCCGACAAGGCGATCGATCTGATGGATGAGGCGGCAGCGCGGCTGCGCATGCAGGTGGATTCCAAGCCGGAGGAGCTCGACGAGCTCGACCGCCGCATCATCCAACTGAAAATCGAGCGCGAGGCGCTGAAGAAGGAAACCGACGTCGCTTCCGCCGATCGGTTGAAGCGGCTGGAGACCGAACTTACCACTCTTGAAGAGGAAGCCGATGCGCTGACGGCCCGCTGGCAGGCGGAAAAGCAGAAGCTCGGCCTTGCCGCCGATCTCAAGAAGCAGCTCGACGATGCCCGCAACGAACTGGCGATTGCTCAGCGCAAGGGTGAGTTTCAGCGCGCCGGCGAGCTGACCTATGGCGTCATTCCGGATCTCGAAAAGCAGCTCGTCGAAGCCGAGAAGCAGGATGGCGAGCGCGGCGCGATGGTCCAGGAGGTGGTGATCCCCGACAACATCGCCCATGTCGTGTCCCGCTGGACCGGCATCCCGGTCGACAAGATGCTGGAGGGCGAACGCGACAAGCTGCTTCGGATGGAAGACGAGCTGGGGAAATCGGTGATCGGCCAGGGCGATGCGGTTCAGGCCGTGTCGCGCGCGGTCCGCCGCGCCCGCGCCGGTCTGCAGGATCCGAACCGGCCGATCGGCTCGTTCATCTTCCTCGGCCCGACCGGCGTCGGCAAGACGGAGCTCACCAAGGCGCTCGCCCGCTTCCTGTTCGACGACGAAACGGCGATGGTGCGCATGGACATGTCGGAATATATGGAGAAACACTCCGTTGCCCGGCTGATCGGCGCGCCTCCCGGCTATGTCGGTTATGACGAAGGCGGAGCGCTGACGGAAGCGGTGCGCCGCAGGCCTTATCAGGTCGTGCTGTTCGACGAGATCGAGAAGGCGCATCCCGACGTCTTCAACATCCTGCTGCAGGTACTGGACGACGGACGCCTCACCGACGGCCAGGGCCGGACGGTCGATTTCCGCAACACGATGATCATCATGACCTCGAACCTCGGCGCCGAGTATCTGACGCAGCTTAGGGACGGCGACGACAGCGACACGGTACGCGAACAGGTGATGGAGGTCGTGCGCGGGCATTTTCGGCCGGAATTCCTGAACCGTATCGACGAGATCATCCTCTTCCACCGCCTGAAGCGCGAGGAGATGGGCGCGATCGTCGATATCCAGCTGAAGCGGCTGGTGGCTCTGCTGTCGGAGCGTAAGATCGTCATCGACCTCGATGAGGACGCCCGCCACTGGCTGGCGAACAAGGGGTATGACCCGGTCTACGGCGCAAGGCCGCTGAAGCGGGTGATCCAGAAATTCGTGCAGGATCCGCTGGCCGAGCAGATTCTGTCCGGCCAGGTGCCGGATGGATCGACGGTGAAGGTGACAAGCGGTTCGGACCGGCTGCAGTTCCGGACACGGCAGACGGTCAGCGAAGCGGCATAGGCGAGCCGTCGGATGAATGAGAAATGGCGGCCTTGGCCGCCATTTTTTGTGGGCCGAGACGCCCCCGCAGTTCATCAGCCTGCGGGCTGCGGCGGCGATTACTTGCTCGCCACCTGATCCGGTGTCTGGTTGTTCAGCAGCGTATCGATGCGCTTGCGCTCATCCTCGAATTTTGCCAGCGCCTCGCCCTGCAGCGATTTGCCGCCCGGCAGGCGAATGCGCAGGGGATCGACCTTGGTGCCGTTGACGATCAGCTCGTAATGCAGATGCGGGCCGGTGGATTCGCCCGTCGTGCCGACCCAGCCGATCACCTGGCCCTGGCGGATCTTGGCGCCGGGCACGACGCCCTTGGCGATGGCGCTTTGGTGATTGTAGGAGGATTCGTAACCGTTCGCATGGCGAATGATCGTCTGGTTGCCATAGCCACCGGAATCCCAGCCGGCTTTCTCGACCGTGCCGTTGCCGGCAGCGATGATCGCCGTGCCGCGGGGGGCCGCCCAATCGACGCCGGTATGCATGCGGGCAAAACCGAGGATTGGGTGCCGGCGCATGCCGAAGCCGGATTTGAAGATGCCGTTCGGAACCGGATTGCGCAGCAGGAACTGACGGATGCTCTTGCCGTTCTCGTCGAAATAATCGACCGTGCCGTCCTCGGGATCCTGGAAGCGGTAGAAGCGCGTCTGCGTGTCGCCGAAACGGGCGTTGACGTAGAGCAGTTCGGAATCCTCGGTTGCCTGGCCGGCACTGTCGGCGACGGAGAAGAAGGCCTCGAGCGTATCCGTCGGTCTCAGCTGCGCCTGGAAATCGACATTGCTGGCGAGCAGCTTGATGATCAGCGCGGTCATATCCTTGGTCATGCCGTAGGAAAGGGCGGCGCGAAAGATGCCGTCATAGACGCGCGGCAGGTTCTGGCCGGGCGCCGGCGCGAAGGAATTGTCATCAAAGGCTGTGGCGATGGCGTCCAGCATCGGCGGCTCGCTGCCGGACACATATTTGCCCTTGTCGTCGAGAGCCACGGTGACCAGATGGCGCGTGCCGCGATAGACGCTGGCCCGGATGATCTTTGCCTGTTCGCCTTTCTGGATGATGCCGATCCGCAGCACGTCGCCTTTTTCGAGGTCGCTGGCTCCCAACTGCTGGGCAATGATGCCGGCAATGCCATCGGCATATTGCTGCGGATAACCGGAATCTGTCAGCGCCTTGGCGATGGGTGCATCGACGCGCACCGGCAGGATGTCGTCGGCGAATTCTTCGGTCTGCGGCGTGATCGATTCCGGTGCGGAGACCGTCATGTTCTGCTCGAGCACGCGGGCGGAGAGACCCGCGGTCAGGTCGACATCGGCATCCTCGTTGGAGAAACGACGCGGGTCGACGTAATAAAGCGCTGCGAGCTGCGTGTTGCCGTCGGTCAGCACGGAACCGTTGGAGCGCACATTTTCTTCGACCTCCTCGAGTGACAGGCCGGAGGCCATCTTCATACCGGTCTTGCCGGTCGGGAAGGCAATGGTTTTCAGGCTGACTTCGGATTCAACGTCGGAGCCATAAAGCGCGCCGGTGCGGCTTTGCGGGGCAGGCTGGGGCTCGTCGGCGGAGAAGATCGCCAGGGGATCGAAATCGGGATAGTCCTCGGTCGCGACATGGTTGGCGGCCAGCGTCATCTTCACATGCGCGAAGGGCTGGCGGCGCACGACCTCTTTTTCACCGTCGTGGACGACGGTCGAAACTTCCATGATCGCCCGGTCGGACGGTTTTGCGGCGATGGCGGGTGCGATTAGCCGGCCGCCGCGGACGACGGTCGTATCCACATGCGCCTCTGCGGCAGCACTCGCATAGGCTTCGGCAGGGATCGCCAGCTGCTGGCGGCCATCAAGCGCGGCGAACAGGGCGACGCCCATCAGGACGGAAGAGGTAATGCCGGTGAGGAACGTGCCCGAGAGCCAGCGCAGGGAAACCTCCCGACGGTCGGGAGCGCGCCTGCCGTCGGCCAGAAGCGGAGGCTCGTTGCCCAACGAGCGGATCATCATTTTCTCCGTCATCATGGCAGTCGGGTCCGCGTCCTTGCATTTGACGTCTCTGGGAGCATTTCTTGACCATCCTGGCTGGGGCGAAAGATGTGCATATTTTAGGCATGGAAGTCAAATCACGCAGAGAAGGGCAGTTTGCCCGCCTTTGCCTGTGTGAATCGTGTGTCTGTTATGACCAGCAGATTGTGATGATGTCGGGGCGCGGGAGACGTAAGAGCGTTCTTTCCGGTGAAAAGTCGAAGAATGTTCACTTCTCCCGCTCCGTGAGGCCGGTCGGAATCCGGGAAACGACAGCATCTGCGCGCCGTTCGAAATTTCATCTGTAAAAACAATCACTTGAAAGAAAGATGATTTTTTTCGAAAAGCGCTGTTGACTTGGAAAAGGGGTTGGTTCTATAAGCCC
>NZ_NWSW01000042.1:0-39270 GCF_002531805.1 Rhizobium sp. M1
CCGCATTATACAACAACGGCAACGTACAAGGATGAGGGCGGAGTGAGGTCGAGGCTCGCGAACCCCGTCGTGCCCCCTACCCCTCCGCCCTCTTCTGCCGCCAGGCCAGCGGCGTCATATCCGTCACCCGGCGGAATTCGCGGTTGAAATTGGACTTTGTCTGGAAGCCGACGTCGAGCATCACTTCGGTCACCGATTTCTCGGTGGCCGAAAGCAGGCGGCAGGCCTCGCCGATCCTGTAATCATTGACATATTGCGAGACGTTCTTGTCCATCGCCCGGTTGATCGCCGCCGAGATCTGGCGCGCGGGGATGCCGGCCTTGCGGGCGAGCCGGTCGAGATTGAGATTGGCGTCGCGATAGAGCTTCCTTGCTTCCATCAGCGCGTCCACGGTAGCGATCGTCTCCTTGTCTTCGCTCGCCTCCGGCCTCGCCGCCGCCTCGGCCGTTTCGGCAGGCGCCCGGCTTCGGCTGGCGGCGGCCGCCGCAGTGCCGAGAATGACGAGGGCGGCGAGATTGCCGACGCTGATCACGGTCAGCGCGTGCTCGCCATGCGCCCAGGTGAAGTCGAAGAAGACGAAGGTATCGACCGCAGCCGACAGGCAGAGCGCCGCCGCCGCGAAGATGATGGCCCGATAGGCCGGCACCGCTCCCTCGAAAGGCGCGAGCCGAAGCGCATCTGCGCCCGGGCGCATCAGCAGCAGGATCGCCAGGGCGTAGCCGACGAAGATCAGCACCAGCGCAACGTCGATCGCCTCCCGCCAGAAAACCACCAGCAGCAGGATGAGCACGGCGGGCACGGCATGCAGCCCGAGGCGTCCCGCAAGCGGCCGCCAGCTCGTCCTCACCAGCCTGGAAACGCCGGCATAGGCGAGCGGCGGCACCGTCGCCGCGATGACGGGAGCGATCACGCCGACCACCTGCATCCCATAGCCCCAACGCAAGCCGGAGAGGATGGATTGCAGCGCGCTCAGCAGGATGAGCACCAGAAACGGCCGGTTGGGTTGCCCCTCCTCGTCGCGTCTGAGGACGATGACGAAGAGGATGAGCAGAAGGAGGGCGACGACGAAGGGAAGCGGAATGAACAGCATGGCCTGGCGGGATCGGGGTCACGGATAGACGGCCATCATTGCCGACATCCTCGCGCGAAGCGACCTCCATCGTGTTTTAGAACGCGTTTTCAGGAGAAATTCTTTTGAATTGGCGGCCGCCGCACCGGGCTAGCCATGAACGCCGGCATCAGACGCGTTGCAGGAATGCAAGCACGCGCGCCGTCAGAAGCGCGGTCGCATCCGCGTCATAGGACGGAAGCGAGCTGTCGGCGAAATAGTGCTGGTCGCCGGGGTAGAGAAAAAGCTCCGCGTCCGCGACCTTCGCGACGATCTCGCGGGCGGCATCGATGTCGCCCTCGCCGACGAAGATCGGGTCGTTGTCCATACCGTGGATCTGCACCGCGACACCATCCGGCCAGGGTCCGAAGGCCCATTCGCCACTGATCGGCAGGCAGGAATAGAAAAGCAGAGCTCCACGGGCTCCTGGCCGCCTTTGCGCCAGCTTCTGCGCCGGCAGCACACCGAATGAGAAACCGGCATAGACAAGTTCGGCAGGCAGTTCGTCGGCAACCCGGACGCCGCGCTCCCTGATGGCGTCGAATCCGTTCTCGCCGATATGGGCGAGACCTTCCTCGATGCTTCCGAACGTGCGTCCGTCGAACATATCAGGCGTGTGCACGATGTGGCCGGCAGCCCTGATATCGTCGGCGAAGGCCCGCACACCAGGCGTCAGCCCCTGTGCGTGATGGAACAGCAAGATTTCAGCCATAGGCGCCTCCGGTCGAGAGTCGGCACATTTTGATAAAAGTTCGAAGCAGTCCGGATTGAGCGCGCGGCAGTCGTCTCCGATGTCGCAGCTCTGCCCCGATGACCGGTTCTACGGCGTCGCGCCGAAGAAGGCGAGCCGGGTGAAGATCGTATACCGCGATTCCGATACCATCAGCGCGACGAAGACCAGCACCAGCACCGGCGGCAGCAGGATGGCGTAGACGAGCGCCAGCCGTTCCCAGGCCATGTGCATGAAAACCGCAACGATCAGCCCGGCCTTCAGCATCATGAACACCAGGATCAGAAGCCACCGGAGATAGCCCTGGATCCCGAGATAATCGACCATGTAGGAAAAGGCGCTGAGCACAAAGAGCAGGCCCCAGACGAAGAGATAGAGCCGGATCGGATGCTGCTGCCCGCTATGTGCCTGTACATGCACCGTTTGGCTTTGCCCATGCGCCGTTGTCTCGCTCATGACGACCTCACCACAGATAGAAGAAAGCGAAGATGAAGACCCAGACCAGATCGACGAAGTGCCAGTAGAGACCCATGATCTCGACGGCCTCGTAGCGCCCTTTCCGGCTGGTGAAAAAGCCGCGCCGCTCGACGTCGAAATCGCCGCGCCAGACCTTGCGGGCGATGATCAGCAGGAAGATGACGCCGATCGTGACGTGGGTGCCGTGAAAGCCTGTGATCATGAAGAAGGTCGATCCGAATTGTGCCGCCCCCCATGGGTTTTCCCAGGGGCGTACGCCTTCGGTGATCAGCTTCGTCCATTCGAAAGCCTGCATGCCGACGAAACATGCCCCGAGAAGTGCTGTCAGCAGCATCAGGACAGCGGTCCTGCCGCGGTCGCGGCGATAGCCGAAATTGACCGCCATCGCCATCGTGCCGCTGCTCGAGATCAGCACGAAGGTCATGATCGCGATCAGGATCAGCGGCACGTCCTGGCCGCCGATATGCAGCGCAAAGACCTCGCTCGGATTGGGCCAGGCGACGGGCGTCGACATGCGGGCGGTCATATAGGCGAGCAGGAAACAGCCGAAGACGAAAGTGTCGCTGAGCAGAAATATCCACATCATCGCCTTGCCCCAGGAGGCGGTCTTGAAGGCGCGCTGGTCCGAGGCGAAATCGGCGGCGACGCCGCGCAGGCCGACCGACCTGAGATCTGGCTCGCCGTGTGTCTGGACAGGATGTGCCATCTGCAAATCTCCTGGTTGAGCCCCTAGTTCAGCAATGTGCGGCAGAGATCGACGAAATCATTCGCCCACCCGGCAAACAGCGCAAACAGCAGCAGCCAGACGGCAAGCATGAAATGCGAATAGATCGCCGAAAGGTAGACGCTGAGGCTGAGCCTGTCCGACGCGATGTCGGTCGCGAAAGCGCGCAGGGTCGTGTGACCCAGCACCATGAGCCCGCCGAGGATGTGCAGGCCATGCAGACCGGTCAGCATATAGAAGAAGCTGTTGGCGGGATTGTCGACCAGCACATATCCCGCCGCCGTCAGCTCGCGCCATGCCTGGATCTGTCCGGCGAGAAAGAGAACGGCAAGAGCAAATGCGACGGCAAGCGCCGGTCGCAGGCGTTCGACGCGGCCATGCCGCGCTTCGCGTCTGCCCCATTGCAGCGCGGCGCTGCTCAAGGCGAGTGCTGCCGTGTTGACCCAGAGCAGACGCGGAACCGGCATCCCCCACCAGTCCGTCGACGCTGCACGCATGAAATAGGCGCTGACGGCAAGGCTGAAGAGCGCGCCGACGACGCCGAGAAACACGAAGAGGCCGATCTTCACCGCCGGCACGGGCGGCCGCTCAGTGCCGGCATGATCCGGCAGCTGCACCGAGCCGGATTCGAGCCAGGGCTTCGAGGTCAGCCGCTGCCCCGCCAACCACCAGATAATGATGGCGGCGATGGCCGCGAGGAAGATCAGCGTGACGTTCATGTCGGAAGCTCCCGTGTGGCCTCGCCGCTGGCCGGCACCGTCTGCGGAATGAAATCCTCTGCAGCACCAGGCACGCTGTAATCATAGGCCCAGCGGTAGACCACAGGCAGCTCCTTGCCCCAGTTTCCGTGCGCCGGCGGCGTCTGCGGCGTCTGCCATTCGAGCGTCGTCGCCCGCCACGGATTGCCGCCCGCCTCCCGGCCGCGGAAAAGGCTCCAGACCAGATTGAACAGGAAGACCACCTGCGCTGCCCCGACGACGAGCGCCATGATTGATATGAAGATGTTCAGCGTATGCGCCGAAGGTGGAACGAAGGCCGCCTCTCCCATCTCGAAATAGCGGCGCGGCACGCCGAGCAGGCCGAGATAGTGCATCGGAAAGAAGATCGCATAGGTGCCGAGAAAGGTGATCCAGAAGTGGATATGGCCGAGCGTCTCGTCCAGCATCCGCCCGGTGACCTTCGGATACCAATGATAGATCGCCCCGAAGATGACGAGGATCGGCGCGACACCCATCACCATGTGGAAGTGCGCGACGACGAACATCGTATCCGACAGCGGCACGTCGACGACGACATTGCCGAGGAAGAGGCCGGTCAGGCCGCCATTGACGAAGGTGACGATGAAGGCGAGCGCAAACAGCATCGGCAGCGTCAGGTGGATATCGCCGCGCCAGAGCGTCAATACCCAGTTGTAGACCTTGATCGCCGTCGGGACGGCGATGATCAGCGTCGTGGTGGCGAAGAAGAAGCCGAAGGCGGGGTTCATGCCGCTGACATACATGTGGTGGGCCCAGACGACGAAACTCAAGGCGCCGATGATGACGATCGCCCAGACCATCATGCGGTAGCCGAAGATGTTCTTGCGGGCATGTGTGCTGATCAGGTCCGAGACGATGCCGAAAGCCGGCAGTGCGACGATGTAGACCTCGGGATGCCCAAAGAACCAGAACAGGTGCTGGAACAGGATCGGGCTGCCGCCGCCATGCTGCAGCTGCGTGCCCATTTCGACGATGGCGGGCATGAAGAAGCTGGTGCCGAGCAGGCGGTCGAACATCATCATCACGCAGGCGACGAAGAGGGCGGGAAAGGCCAGGAGCGCCATCACGGTCGCGGTGAAGATGCCCCAGACGGTGAGCGGCATCCGCATCAGCGTCATGCCGCGCGCCCGTCCCTGCAGCACGGTCACCACATAATTCAGCCCGCCCATGGTGAAGCCGATGATGAAGACGATCAGCGAGGTGAGCATCAAGAGGATGCCCCAGTCCTTGCCGCCGGGCGTGCCTGAGAGAACCGCCTGCGGCGGATAAAGCGTCCAGCCCGCCCCCGTCGGGCCGCCGGGCGCAAAGAAGCCGGCGGCGAGGATCAGCACCGCGAGGAGATAGATCCAGTAGCTCAGCATGTTGGCGTAGGGAAACACCATGTCGCGGGCGCCGACCATCAGCGGAATGAGGTAATTGCCGAAGCCGCCGAGGAAGAGCGCGGTCAGCAGATAGATCACCATGATCATGCCGTGCATGGTGATGAACTGGTAATAGTGATCGGCATCGATAAAGGTGAAATAGCCGGGAAAAGCAAGCTGGATCCGCATCAGCCAAGAGAGCACCAGCGCCACAAGACCGATCGCGATCGCCGTCAGCGAATATTGCACGGCGATGATCTTGGCATCCTGGCTGAACACATATTTCGTCCACCAGCTTCTCGGATGATAAAGCTCGACATCCTCGACTTCGGCGGATGGGATGCTGCCGGATGGAATCTCGACCATGATCTCTCTTCCCTTTCCCCGATGCGGCCTTAAGGCCGTCGTCCCGCCGGTTCCTTGAACCGGCTTGCGGCCTTCGGCCGTCCTGGTCGCGTCAGTTCGCCGGCCCGGCCGACGCCGTCAGCTGGGTGAATGTCTGCTGTTGCCCGAGCCAGGTCTGATAATCCGCGTCGCTTTCGACGACGACTGTGCCGCGCATTTGCGGATGGCCGACGCCGCAGAGTTCGGCGCAGAGGATGTCGAAGGTCCCCGTCCGCGTCGGCGTGAACCAGAAATAGGTGATCATGCCGGGGATCATGTCCATCTTGGCGCGGAACTCCGGCACATAGAAATCATGGAGCACATCGACGGAGCGCAGCAAAATGTGCACCGGTTTGCCGATCGGCAGATGCAGCTCACCGCCCTCGATGATGACATCGTCGAGCCCGCTTGCATCGTTCTTGTCGAGGCCGAGCGGGTTTTCCGGGCTGACGTCGCGCGTCTCGGCACGGCCGAGTTTTCCGTCCGCTCCCGGCAGGCGGAAGCTCCACAGCCACTGCTGGCTGACGACCTCGACTGATGCGGCATCGGCAGGCACCGATATGAACTGGTTCCACACGATGAGGCCGGGCGCCAGCATCGCCGCGACGCCGACTGCCGTTCCCGATGCGAGCAGCACTTCCAGCCTGCGGTTTTCAGGCTCGTAATGCGCCTTGTTGCCCGGCCTGTGCCGGAAGCGGAAGACGCAATAGGCCATGAACGAAACCACCGCCACAAAGACTATGCCGGTGATCCAGAAGGTGATGACGAGGGTAGTGTCGATATAGGTCCAGTTGGACGCGATCGGCGTCCACCACCACGGGCTCAGCACATGGAACAGCACGGAGCCGACGACAATCAGGACGAGGATCAGCACGACAGCCATTTCCGCTCCTCCTCGAGCAGGTTGACCCGTGAAACCGCATTCCGCAAAAAGTCCGTGTTTATTATCGCACAGATAGAAAATATCGCAATTACCGCGATTTAGCCATTCGTCGCCGGCCGCGAACCCGTCATTCGGAGTATTGCCATCTGGGAATATTGCCCGTCACTGCGAATATTGCCCGTCACTGCGAATATTGTTTGAGATAGGCGATGAGATCGGTGATCTCCTTTTCGTCCTTCACGCCGACAAAGGCCATCTTCGTGCCCTTCACCTTCGCCTTCGGATTGTGCAGATATTCGCGCAGCACCGTCTCGTCCCAGACAAGACCGCCTTCGCCAGCCGCCTTCATTCCCGCCGAATAGGCGAAATTGGGATGCGTCCCGGCCTTCCTGCCGAACAGTTTGTTCAGAGACGGGCCGACCTTGTTCGTATCGGAGTCGACGACATGACAGGTCGCGCACTTCTTGAAAACAACGGCGCCCGCCGTCGCGTCGCCCTCCTGCGCCCCGGCGTTAGCGGGAACAAGGGCAGTCACAGCTGCACCAATCAGCAGAACGACACGATAATCCATGGCAAACCTCATCCTCCTCAAGGTCGCCAGCCACTCACACCGTCCACTATCTCTCGCGTGTGGGTGGTGGTTGTTATAGCAGGAAGATTAGTCCTTCGCGGATGCAAGTCAATCGCTTCCACGGTTGGAATGACGTGAACGCATTTGATATCAGGTAGATCCGACGCGGATAACGGCCGCTACACGCCGATCGAAAGAGCCTCCTTGACCGCCAACTCGGCCATGGCAAGCGCCGCCTCGCGGCTCCTGGCGGCGGCGATGAAGCGGCCGTTATGGCAGAAGCTCGCGCCCTCTATGCCGCAAACCGCCGCCAGCTCTCCATTGGCAAGACCGGCCCAGGCCGCAGGCAGGTCGGCCCTGAGTTCGAACCCCTCCTCGGCCCGGCGGATGCCGGTTACGCACCAATCCTTTTCGCGCGGGTGGACGACGAACAGCAGGTGATCGGCGCCGGCCTTGACGATAGCAGGACGGAAGGGCATCCCCCTCGGCAGTTCCAGAACGCGCCCCTGCCCCGCAGCCTTGATAGCCTCGTGCACGATCGCCTCGGCCCGCAATTTTGCAGCGCTCTGAGCGATCTTGGCCTCGACGAAACTGCGGGCAATGGCAAGGGCCGCGTGGAAGGCGCGATCGTCGGCATCCGGCTCCGCTTCGTCGAAAACCGGTTTCAGGGTCTCGAGCAGCGCCGGCAGTGTCAAGCCCGCCAGCGGTCCCGAGGGGCTGAGCGCGCCATTGTCGGTCAGATCGATCGGCAGCACGAAGCTCGCATCGAAAGAGCTATGCACGGCTTCGACATGGTCGGCGGCAAGGCCGCGAGCGGCGAGATAATCGCGGCCGTAATGTTTCCAGATCAGGCCGAATGAGCTGTAGGGCTGACCATCGTCGCGCAGCGGCGCGCAGCGCTGGTGATGATCGAATATGCCGGCATCGGCGTCATAAGCTCCGCCGACATCATAGATGATCCGGCCCTGCCCTGGCGTGATCCACTCCGGCGCCCGGCTGCGGATCAGGCGCGCCTGCGGGAAAAGCCGGGTCAGGATGACGCTCGACAGCAGTTCGTCGGCATGGAAACCACCGGAATGGGTGACGAGGAAATCGGGGATCATGGGAGCTATGCGCCTTATCGTTCGCGGCCGGTCCGCTTGCGGGTCGGAACCAGATAGCCGTTGCCGACCATGATCTCAACCCATCTTCGCGCATTCCTCAGGCGCCGGCCCGTTGCCGGAAGGCGCGCTGCAGTTTTGGAGCGACGACAAGTGTGGAGGCGAAGACCTAAAGCAGCGCCGGTGCCGGCTGTGCCGCGACAAGCGCGCGGCTAGCCGCCGCGCCGGCATGCAGGCAGATGAGTCCGATCGCGGCCAGAGAATTGATCAACAGAACCTCGGCGACAACAGCTGCCGAAAACGCCCCGTCGCCGGACGGAAGCACCGCCGTTGCGGCAAAAAGCACGCCCTCGTAAGCAGCGAACCCGGCGATGAAGGCGCCGGCCATCGTGACGGCAGGGCCTGCCATCAGGCGCAGCACCCCGAGCGCCGCCGCAAGCGAGGCAAATGCTGCAATCCCGATCGCCAGTCCCCAGGCATAGCTGTCGAAGGTCTGGGGATAGCCGAGGACGAGATAGCCGACCGTCTGGTTGGCAAACCAGGCAAGCAGCACCGCCATCAGCGCCATCCGCCGGGGAAGCACGACTGCCGAGACGGCCGCCAGGGCCACGAAAGGCGTCACGCAGGCAAACAGCAGGCTAAGAGCGACGCTGGCACCGGCAATGACGGCGACCCAGGCGACAGCGAAAAGGGGAGCTGCCGGGCGCAAGGGAAGGTGGTTTCGTTCGAGCATGGCGGAACTCCGTCTGACCGGGCGTGGCCCAGAAAAATCATAGCGAAATTGCAGGAAAAGGCCAGCGAGCGCGCGCGTGGAAACGGATCATATCGGCATCGACCCGCGAGAGCCCCGCATTTGGACTACCCTGCTTTGTAAATATCTGCCTATGGTCAGCGCTACAACGCATCCAGAGGTATCTTCAGATACCGCCGCCCGTTCCCCTCCGGCTCCGGCAGCCGCCCGCCCCGAATATTCACCTGCAGCGCATGCAGCATCAGCTTCGGCTTCGGCAAGGTCCGGTCCCGCGCCTGGCGCAGCGCCACGAAGCCGGCCTCGTCCTTGCCCGATATGTGGGGATTGGCGCGTCTCTGCGCAGCCACCGTGCTTTCCCAGCGCGGATGCCGGCCGCCCGGCTGATAGTCGTGGCCGGAAAAGAGCCGAGTTTCCTCGGGCAGCGACAGGATCGCCTGGATCGAGCGCCAGAGGGCGCTGGCGCTGCCGCCGGGAAAATCGGTGCGCGCCGTGCCGGAATCCGGCGTGAACACCGTGTCGTGCACGAAGGCGGCATCGCCGATCAGATAGGTCACCGAGGCGAGCGTATGGCCGGGCGAAAACATAACGCGAGCTTCAAGCCCGCCGATCTCGAACCTGTCGCCATCGGCAAACAGCCGGTCCCATTGCGAGCCGTCGGTCGCAAGGGCCGGCCAGTTATAGATCTCCTTCCAGAGGACCTGCACCTCGGTGACCTGGGCGCCGATCGCTATCGGCGCGCCGGTCTTTCCCTTGATGTAATGGGCGGCGGAAAAATGATCGGCATGCGGATGCGTGTCGAGGATCCACGCGACTGCCAGCCCGCGGTTTTCGATATCGGCAAGGATGGCATCGGCGCTTGACGTGCCCGTCGCCCCCGAGGTCTCGTCGAAGTCGAGCACAGGGTCGATGATCGCGCAGCGTCCCGTGACAGGATCGGCAACGACATATTGCACGCTCCATGTGGCAGGATGGAAGAAGGCCTTCACATCGACCGTCTGCGCCGCGCGCGCCTCCAGCCAGCGGCGCGCGCCGGCAAGGTCGAAGCCGAGACTTTGGCCGAGCGGCTCGACATCCGCGGGCTTCATCCGCCCGTCCAACACCTCGCCCAGCACGTAGAGCGTCAATGCCCGCGTACCGCTTCTGCAATGGGCGACAACCGGCCCCTTCGCCTCGGTCATCGCCGCCTGAAAGGCGCGAATGTCTGCCTCGGTGATCTCGCTCCCCTTCACCGGCACGAAGCTATAAAAAAGCCCAGCGGCGGTGGCGGCAGCCTTTTCCGCTACATTGCCCGGCTGCCCCGGCTCCTCGCCATCCGGCCGGGCATTGATCACTGCGACAAAACCCTCACCCGCGAAAGCAGCAAAGCCGGCGGCATCGGGCTGCCCCGCCACCGATATCAGCTCATTGACCCTTGCGGATGGCATCGAAGCCCCCCTGCGGCATCGCATGTATACTGGTACAATCTCATGAATATATTGCCGAATGCAAGAATAGTTAGTGGTATATGCCATCCGGTCTGGCCGATCAAAACGATAACGTCGCGGCACCCTCGCCACCTCAGGCCAACCAATCGCGGCGATCTCCTATGATGCCCGCTACGCCACCGAAGCCGCCTTCAACCGCTCCTTCTCCCGCGCCTTTGCTCCCTGGCGGGCGGCGCGCAGTTGGAGACGTTATCCAGTTGCCGCACGCACCTCCCGATGGCAGTGCCGCCGTCAGCCCTTCTGGCCGCTCGACAGTCGGCTTGGCGAACCCTAAGGTCCCGGCGACAGTCGATTGGATCAAACGCATATGCCTTACGGGATCAGCCTCAAATGTCTGAACGTAACCGCCTCCCCCATTCTCGAGCTCTGGGATGAAGCCGCGGCATTCGAAGAGGCGGCTTCAATGCGGGCCTTGAATTATCCGCCGCATCTCACCCTCGCTCTTTACCAGGAGATTGACCTCGACCAGTTGGCCGAGGCGCTAGACCGCGTCTTCCGCACGCTCCCCGCCGTCACCTTGAGCTTTTCAAGCATCGGTCACTTCGAGAACGAATTCCTCGTCTTATGGGCGCGGCCGAACAAAGGTGAGCAGCTTTTCCAACTGCATGCGCAGCTTCACCGGGAAATCGACCCCACCCATTGCCACGAGCACTATCGGCCCGGCAACTGGGTGCCACATTGCACGATCGCCACGAAAATCCCGATGGCGAAATCGCAGGCCGCGATCGGCTGGGCCAACCGGAACCGGATGCGTTTCCCGGTGACTTTCGATGCCGCGGATTGTGTCCGATTCCCGCCGGTGGAGATCTTGAGAGAAATCAGGCTCCCGGCGCAATGATCGCTAACCGTGTCCTGCCGGAGAGCAAAACCCCGCCAATCATTGGCGGGGCTGTTCATGCTGAAAATGGTCGGCATTAAGTCCTGGGAAGAATCAATGATTGGCTTCTGCCAACCGAAGCTGGCGAGGCTTGCGCAGTCAATGCTTTTCAGCCGCGCGGCAACATCCGCTGCCTCGAGTTCGAGCAGCAGTGATCACCTTCGCCGGTCGCAAACGCGGCGCCGAAAAAGCTAGTTCTGGCCCTGCAGGCGGTCGATCACCTCTAGCAGCAGATCAGCGCAGGCCTTCATTGGTTCGTCCTCTGTGCATTTCAGATCGATCCGTGTGTTTCCGTCCTCAATTTGGAAATGGGCGGCCTTCGACGGCCGCGGCATGCGATGGCCCCGGAAATCGCGGAAGCCCATGTCGTCCCTCGAACCGTGCCACCGGTAGTCGGGGCGATCTCCGGACCGTGCGTCCGGGCTGCCCATCATCCGCTCGCCATCATCGGGAGCGGGCTGGGGCGGCGGGGCTGGCGGCGGCGGAGGCGAGCTAGGCTCGGTCGCGGTGGGTGGCGTCGCGGCGGATGGCGGGGCTGGCGGTTGTTGTGCGACGGCGGTGCCGGCGAGTGCGGCAAGGGCAAGGCTTGATAGAAGAAGTCTTTGCATGGGATCGGTCCTTTCGCAGAGGTGAGGCATGTCTGTAAACACCTCGGCAGGCCTTTGGTTCACACCCCCTCAAAGCTTCTGGTCGAAATCCGCAAAGAGCGCGGTGGCGATCTTCATGAGGGCAACAATCATTGGAACGTCGCCGCCCCGGACGTCTTTCGCCTCGCCTCCGCCTTGTTGCGCGTTTATCCTCACCGTCGATTCGCCGTCCGCGACGAGGGCGCGGGCGCAAGATTGCATCATTAAGGAGAGTGCGATGACGGACGCCAAGAGCGGCATTTCGGGATTACGGCCGCATATTACGGTTATCGGCGTCGGCGGGGGTGGCGGCAACGCCATCAATAACATGATTGCGGAAAAGCTGGCGGGCGTCGAATTCGTCGCCGCAAATACCGACGCCCAGGTTCTCGCCACCTCAAAGGCGTCGCGCCGCATTCAGCTCGGCGCGAATGTGACGGAGGGCTTGGGTGCCGGTTCGCTGCCTGAGGTTGGTCATGCAGCCGCCGAGGAGTCGATCGACGAGATCATGGATCACTTAGCCGGCTCGCATATGTGTTTCGTCACCGCCGGCATGGGCGGCGGTACGGGCACCGGTGCAGCCCCCGTCATCGCGCGTGCCGCGCGCGCGGCCGGCATCCTGACGGTTGGCGTCGTCACCAAGCCCTTCACCTTCGAAGGCAATCGCCGCATGCGGACGGCCGAAGTCGGCATCGAGGCGCTTCGTCAGGCCGCCGATACCGTCATCGTCATTCCCAATCAGAACCTCTTCCGCATCGCGGACGCAAAGACCACCTTCGCCGATGCCTTCATGACGGCCGACCGCGTGCTCTTTGCCGGCGTCGGCTGCATCACCGATCTCATCGTCAAGGAAGGCCTGATCAACCTCGATTTTGCCGACGTGAAATCGGTCATGCAAGGCATGGGCCGCGCCATGATGGGCACCGGTGAAGCCGCCGGCGAAAGCCGGGCGATGAAGGCCGCGGAAGCGGCAATCGCCAACCCGCTTCTCGACGATATTTCCATGAAGGGCGCCAGGGGCGTGCTGATTTCGATCTCCGGCGGATCTGATATGACGCTGTTCGAAGTCGACGAGGCGGCAAGCCGCATTCGCGACGAAGTGCAGGACGACGCCGATATCGTCGTCGGCGCGATCTTCGACCGCAGCCTGGACGGCAGGTTCCGCGTCTCGGTCGTGGCGACCGGCCTGGAAGCCAGCGCCGCGCCGCTATCCGCGCCCAACCACGCGGCTGAACAAGTCCAGACGCGCACGCTGCAATAGCACGGCTGCAGTATCCTGACTTGCTCACGCCGGCTCCGGCCGGACAAACGTCGCTCCGCCGTATAAAGTCGGGATGGGGCGACGTCAGGCCAAAGGCCGGAGCCTCGAAGGACGATGCGGGTGCGCCTCGCGTCAGGCCCGCAGTTCAATTGACACAATGAAAAAATCAAATATTCCTTCAAGCCGAAGTTGAGGATTTGAAGTGAAAGACGCATTTGTATATTTGATATTAGCAGCTACGATGATTCCGCTTTCGAGCTGCACGACGACCTCCGAAAGCTCCCGCGAGCAGTCGCTGTCGATCACGGCGCAAAGCGGCGTCAGAACGCTGGTGGCCAAGAACTGGCACATCGATGACGACTGCCGCCATATCGACTACCCCGCCATCAATATCGTCGAACGGCCCGAACACGGGCGTCTCGAGATCGTCCGCGAACCGCTCTTCCCCAAGCTCGACGGAAAAGCGTCGAAATGCGAAACGATCAAGGTCAACGGCGTCGTCGGCTACTACACATCCGATCCCGGCTATACCGGCAGCGACCGACTGGTCATCCGCTCGCCCTATGAAGAGGGAAAGACCGAAGAAGGCGTGTTGAGCGTGAAAGTAGTCAAGTAGGAATCCCCCTCGAATAGCCTCGGCGCCAAGCAGAGTCTTTGTAAGCTTCGCTGTGCCCAGCTTAAGCGCGCATACCGAGGCACTTCTCGACTGGGAGCCGGCCGAGCCGACACCAATGAAAACAAAGACTAAAGCACGTCGCATGACCCAGATTCTATCCGCGTCTCAGCGCATCCGCCCTTCGTTCGTCTCGGCAGGATCATAGTTGATGTCCCAGTCCTTCTCCGGCTTCTTCTTGCCCGGCGGGTTCCGGTTGACCGTGGCGTCCTCCGAGCCGGTGATGACGGTCGGTTTGGCGCTTGCAACGCCGCTGGCCTTTCGGTCGGCCTGGGATTTGGCGAATTGACCGGCCGCGTCCTTCTTGGGATTGCCCATCTCATTCGCCTTTCTGCTTCATCGCGTCACTGAAATCCTTCATTTCAGGGTCGCGGTTGTTTTCGTCGTTGGCGTCGCGGTTCTTGTCCGGATCGTCCTTGGCCTTCAGGTAGCCGCGCGGCCTGTTGCCCTTCGGTCCTTCCCAGCGGGGGGACTGGTCGGTGGTGCCGGGAGCGCCGTCCTTGGGTGTCGTCATGCCCATCGTCGTTTCTCCTTGGTTGAGTAGGAAGAACCGCAAAAAGCCGGAACAGTTCCAGCGCTATGAGATCGCCGCGGGAGCGGTCTCCGCAAAAAATATGGAACAGTGTCGCCGCCCATCGGTTGGTGAAAGGTCGCAACCCTGAAACATGGAGCCGAAAATGAGCAAGACCAACGTTCGTGATCTTCAGAAACGCGCCGAACAGCAGGTTAAAAACACCAGCGCCGGCGGCCACCTCGGCGGCACCTATTTCGGCCAGCAACCCGACGGCAAAACCACCTCGGACAGCAGCAACGACAGCGCCAAGGCTCGGCCGAACGATGGGAGCAATTGAGCGGGCGCGGCCTCAAAGGCAAGATTTACCCGCCACCTCATCGAACGGGCTGACAGAGCGGCCGGCTGACGGCCGCTCGTCGGGCTAGCTCGCAAAGGCTTGGCATTCTCCCCGCACCGGTCGAGCGATTCCGGATTATCGGCTATAGCCCTCCATTTCCTGATCATCGTGGATGGGCGGCGGGACAATGAGGCGGTTCATTCATCTTCGTAGGGGCCGCCGGGAGCTAAGCCCGTCGTGGGATCATAGTTGAATATCTCCATGATCGTTCCCGCAGTGGTCCCAAATTTGAGGTTTGCCTGGTTCTGATCCATAAATCGCCTTTGCGCCCGCACAAATCGCTTGCCCTCCGACCAAATCCAGACGTCACCATAGGCAACATAGGGATCCAAATGCCGGGTCATCCTGTAATGTTTGACCTTCTTCCCCTTCTCCGTGTCTTCGCCAATGAGCGTGCATGACCTATATTTCGGACCGTCGACATCAAGAAGTGACCAATTCGTGCGATTGCCGCGGGCCCACTCTTTTTTTCGCAAATCGTGAAAATACGATGTGTCTTGGTCAAAGCGCATTTCTGCGATCTGCTTGAGAGAGCCGTCCGATCGGACATCATAAAGTTTGGCGCTGTAGAACCAGCTTGATCGGGTCGCGGCATAGGAATAGTTCACTTCCGCGCAGGACGGATCCTCCTTGATATCGGTGGCGGCAAAGGCCGAAGGCGCGATCGTTGCCATGAACAACCCGCTCAAAACAGTAAATCTCAGCAAATTCCCTCCTCTTGCTACCAAAACCTTCAATATGGGTAGTATTACTTCGACCATGTCCCCGGCGGCTCTATCACGACCACACCGCCGCAGCTAGAGGCCGCCCCGCAAAGCGGAGCATAAGCGTTGCGCGGCACTCTCCACGATCCCTCATCCTGAAGGCGCGCAAGCCCGAAGGGCGGAGCCTCGAAGGATACGCCGCAACGCTGTTTGTTCCCCTCAACGCCAAGCGCCCGGGGAAGAAGCTGTCATTGATCGGCAACGTCCCTGCCCTAGCTTATGCTCGCGGCCGGCCGGCCGCAGCGGGACATCATCCGACAGCGGAGGGGCGACGTGGGATCCTATTCGATTGACGATGCGATCCGGGAGCTTGTCCCGGTTCTTTCCAAGGCGCCGGCGACCGCCGTCAGCGGCGAATGGACCGCCACCACCATGCAGGCCGGCCATTCCTCAAGCACGGGCGGCTACCGCGATGCGGCGGGACAGCCCGTGTCGGACGATTCACGCGATCCGCTGCGCATCATCGGCGATGTCGTCGAAAGACTGGATGAGGCAGCGACCGAGCGCTTCAACACGGTGGTGATCCGCTGGAAGAAGCCGGCCCTTCCCTTCATGCGGGCGCAGGTCACGATCGAAACCAGTTTCGACCAGGCGATCGTGCCGCGCGGCCCCGACGACCCGATCTACGAGCGCGCCGCAAGCGCCCGCCGGGCCTTCTGGCAGAGCCGCGGCACCGTGCACGAAACTTTTGCCGCCGAGCGCGCCGCGGCCAATGTCTACGCCCAGACCAAGTGGTTCGGTCCACACCGCCGGATCCTGGCGATCGATGCGCCGGGAAGGATGATCCTTGCCACCGACGGTCTCTCCACACCCTGGGCCGGCATCTCCGAACCCGAGAACGGCGTCGAATGCGAACTCTTCATGGAATTCGGCGCCGCCACCCTGGATGCGACCACGACCGGCGACTGGGGAAACCTTTTGATAAACCTCGGCGATCTCGTGGCCGACGGCTACCGCGTCGCCCGCGATGTCGAAAAACACGGTGCCATCCTGTTCTGCCGGCTGACGGAGGATTACCTTCCCCTGACCCGCATCATCCTCAGCCGTGATCCTGGCCGGATCGACGGCATGCCCTTCGGCTCCGTGCCGCTGGTCCGAGCAACGGCAGTTGCCGAAACCGAGATCGAGGGCCGCGATCCCGACGAGGACTGGGGCGCGACGGCGGCGCGCCAGGCGCTGGCGAACCGCGGCATCGAGCTTTAGGCAAGCTCAAGGCGCGTAGCGTGTGAAGACAAAATCATGGTCTTTCACATTGCCGACATGGCAGGAGAGACAGGTCTCATGCTGCGCGGCGTCAACCGGCTTGCCGTTGACGAACCTTCCGAAGCCCCAGCCATGGCTGTCGGGATATTTCTTGGAGTCTTTCACCATCACCTGCACCGTGGTCGGAGCCCCCGGCACCGTCGCCGGCGCAAATTCCGTCGATTGTTTGCGTTTGTAGGCAAGCTTCACCAGGATCGACCCGTCGGGAAACGGCAGTGTGCCGTTCTTGTATGCCCCGACGGCAATATCGTTGCCGAGGACGGCGCGCAGTTCGTCGAGCGGCGGCGCTTCCTGTGCCGGCGCGATGAATTTCCAGTCCCTGTAGCCATCAGGAATGGTGACGCCGTAGATCGGCGAGGCGTTGTCCGGCGGGGCACCGGACGCCGAGGAAGAGAAGACGGCGACGCTGAGGGCGAGACTGGACATGGCAACTACGCCAAGGAGAGCAAGCTTCATTGAAAACTCCTGCCGGACCGATGTTCTGCGGCAGGATCGTTTCGGATTGTATCTGACGAATGTCAGTCTCCGGCCGAAATGTATCGAAGTGTAGCCGTATTCGCCCCGGCTGGGTATTCCTGTCCCTCGGCCTCTCCCGAGGGATACCGCAGGAATGGCGGGAAGAGAGGCAGAGCGCCAGGTTACGAGGCGACGCAGCAATCCGCTGCGTGTGCCATGTTTCGCAAACCTGGCGCAACGTGCATTATTCGTTGATGTCCGGCTCGACGACCTTGGCGAGATTGCGCAGCGATTCCTGCCAGCCGAGATAGCAGGCCTCGGGCGGAATGACGTCGGGCACGCCGGCCTGGGTGATGTTCACCTCGGTGCCGACCGAAACCTTCTTCAGCGTGACGGTGACGTCCATTTCGCCCGGCAGGTTCGGGTCTTCGAACTTGTCGGTGTAGCGGACGCGTTCACCCGGGACGAGCTCGAGGAACTCGCCGCCGAAGGCGTGGCTGTTGCCGGTCGTGAAGTTGCGGAAGGACATTCTGAAGGTGCCGCCGACGGCCGGTTCCAGATGATGCACGGTGCAGAGAAAACCGTTCGGCGGAAGCCATTTGGCGAGCGCGTCTGCCTCGATGAAGGCGCGATAGACCTTTTCCGGGCTGGTCGCGAAAACGCGGTGCAGGCGTATGGTGCTTGGCATGGTGGTGATCCTTTTGTGGACGGAATGAACGAGCTAAGGACGGATAAACCGTCGCCGACCCGACAGGGAACCGATCTTTTCTTCGAGAAAAATCACGCGAAGCTGAATTGCGCCGCGCCGCAGACACGTTTGCCCCTGCGCGTCAGGCTGCGGCCTGGTCGCCCAGCGCGTTGAGCAGCAGGCGGGCGGCCTGTTTCGACGAGGCCGGGTTCTGCCCGGTGATCAGCTGATCGTCCTGGACGACGTGCACGGCCCAGTCCTTAGTCGCTGAGAACTTGGCCCCCTGCTCTTTCAGGACGTCTTCGAGCAGATAGGGCACGACCTCGACGAGTTGCACGGCAGCCTCCTCGGAATTGGTGAAACCGGTCACCGTCCGCCCCTTGGCGATCGGTCCGCCATCCGGCGCCTTGACCTTGGTCAGGATCCCCGGCGCGTGGCAGACGAGCGCCAGCGGCTTGCCTGCCGCGAGCGTCTCCTCGATCAGCGCATGGGCGTTGCGGTCGTTTGTCAGGTCCCAGAGTGGGCCATGGCCGCCGGGGAAGAACACGGTGTCATAATCGGCCTGGTCGATGTCAGACAGTCGCAGCGTATTGGCGAGCGCGGCTGTTGCGGCCGGATCCTGTTCGAAGCGCCGCGTGTCTTCCGTCTGAAACGCCGGCTCGTTGCTCTTCGGATCGAGCGGCGGCTGGCCTCCTTTTGGCGAAGCGAGCGCGACCTCGGCCCCGGCATCACGAAAGACGAAATAAGGGGCGGCGAGTTCCTCGAGCCAGAAGCCCGTTTTCTTGCCGGTATTTCCCAGCTGATCATGCGATGTGAGAACCATGAGAATTTTCATTGCCAGCTCCTTCGGCCCGGCCGGCGGACAGAGCCTTCGCGTCCGGTTTAACGGTGAAATACTGCCTGCAATCTCATGCTGAATGCCGAAATCATAAATCGGCCGCCCCCGCGACACAAGCCTCCTGGCCCCGACGGGATCCGCCCGAATACCGCTGTGAGTTTTGAGGCTGAGGTGTATGAAGAACGACAGCTTGCGCATACGATCGGCGACGTCGCGCAAGCGTCCGGGGACGTTGGAAATGAGCAAGCCGAATTATCGGGATATCGCCCGCCACGCCGGCGTCGGAACCGCCACGGTCGAGCGGGTCCTGAACGGGCGCGGCGGTGTGCGCCCGGAACTGGTCGAGAAGGTGATCATTGCCGCCCGCGCTATGGATTATCCTCGCAAGCTCCCGGACACCCATCGCGGCCTGTTGCGCATAGAGGTGTTGATGGTACGTCCCGAAACGACCTTCTATCAGCGGCTCTCCACAGCATTCGAGAGGATCGCGGCGACCCTCGACCCACTGGTCATCGTGCATCGCAGCTTTACCGAAGAGATGAAGCCGGAAGAAATCGCGCGCCGCATCTTGTCGGCCGGCCTGCGACGCGCAGGTCTGATCCTGGCGGTGCCTAGCAATCCGGTGATCGGCGCGGCCGTCGAGATGGTCAGCGCCCAAGGCTTGCCGGTTGTGCACGTCGTCACTCGCGCCTCGGAACATACAGGCGAATTCGTCGGCATCGACAATTATGCCGCCGGCCGGACGGCAGCGCTGTTCATCGGCCGAATGGGACGCCGGACCGGTCCCGTCTTTGCGATCTGCCATCCGATCTATCAGGTGCACCGCGATCGAATCCGCGGCTTTTCGGACTATTTTCTCGAGCACCCCGGTGCCACCAGCTTCCAGTGCCTGGGGTTCGGTCTCGACGAAGAGCATCTCGGCGCGGAACTCCTGTCCTCGGCATTGCGGATGTATCCTGATCTTGCCGGCCTCTACAATGCCGGCGGCGGCAATTCCGCACTGATCAACGTGCTGCGGCGGCATGCGCGCGAACGCGGCATCTTCTTCGTCGGCCACGAGCTCACCGACTATACGCGCAGCGCCTTGCAGGACGGCATCATGGATGTGGTCCTCGACCAGGCGCCCGAGGCGCAGGCCAGGCGATCGCTCGATCTGATCCTGCGCCGGATTGGCTTGACCGATATTGAGCCGGATCGGGCGCCAATCCGCTTCATCACCATCACCAAGGAAAGCGCTTGATCTAATTTGATCAAGAATGGCTTCGGCGCCGCGGCGGTCTCCTGCTACTTTCAAGACAGGAGGAGAGCCGATGCGTCGACAGCCGCGACATCCCGACACGAAAGGCGCTCTCCCGCGATCAAGATGCATATGCGGGCCGACGATTCCGTCCGCCCGAAGGAGAGAGCAATGGACGATCTGAAATTCGGCACGCGCAACAAGCGCGGCGACTGGGCGCCGAACCAGCCGGCGGAAACCGCGCCGCTGTTTGCGTTTCCGCCGCGGCTGGTGGCGATCCTGAAATGGCTGCCGCATTACTTCTTTCCTTGGAATGCGATTTTCGCCGCCTCCGCGATCGCTTACTGGGTCTGGGTCATTCCGCCGGTGGAGACGATGCAAACGCTCGGCATCGGCTGGATCGCCTGGCTCTACGCCGTGAACGCGATCTGCGTTTTGCTCTTCTACGGCGCTTTCGAGGTGCATCTCTATGTGCTGAAGCGCCAGGAAAACCGCTTCAAATACAATGGAAAGTTTCCGTCCGAGCAGAAGAACAAAGCCTTCTGGTTCGAGCGCCAGAACGTCGACAACATGCTGCGCACTTTCCTGTCGGGTGTGACCATCTGGACGGCGATCGAGGCTGCGATGCTCTGGGCCTATGCCAACGGTTACGCACCCTGGCTAAACTTCGCGGAGCGTCCATGGACGCTTGCCCTCGTAGCCCTCGTCGTGCCAATGATTCACGAGTTCCACTTCTTCTGCATCCACAGGCTCATCCATACGCCCTTCCTCTATAAGTGGGTGCACTCGGTCCACCATAACTCGGTCAATCCCTCGCCTTGGTCTTCGCTGTCGATGCATCCAGTCGAGCACCTGCTCTACCTCGGCACGGCCTTCTACCACCTGATCCTGCCGTCCAATCCGATCCTCATGCTCTACCAGCTGCATTATGCCGGCTTCGGCGCCATTCCCGGCCATGTCGGCTTCGACAAGGTCGAAATCGGCGGGGACAATCTCATGGATAGCCACGCCTATGCGCATTACCTCCACCACAAATATTTCGAGGTGAATTACGGCGACGCCCTTATCCCGCTCGATAAGTGGTTCGGCACCTGGCACGACGGCTCTGCTGAAGGCGAGGCGCAGATGCAGGAGCGCTATCGCCGGCGCAAGGAAAAACTCGCCGCCCGCAAGGCGCGTATGGAAGTCACGGGAGCAGCCGAATGAGCTGGATTACTGCTTGCAAGCTCGACGACATTGAGCAGGAAGGCGCCATCCGTTTCGACCACGGCAGCCGCACCTACGCCATCTATCGCGGCCCTGACGACAGCGTCTATTGCACGGCCGGCCTCTGCACCCACGAGGCGATCCATCTCGCCGACGGACTGGTCATGGATTTCGAGGTCGAATGTCCGAAGCATTCCGGCGCCTTCGATTATCGCACCGGCGAAGCCTTGAGGCTGCCCGCCTGCGAGAACCTGAAGACCTACCCGGCAGAGGTGATCGATGGAGAGGTTCGCGTGGCTCTGACCTGAGCCCGCGACATAGGCAGGCCTGAACGGCCTCCGGAACGGATCGCGCGGCCCGGCGCCCCTTGGGAGGATAAGATGAAATCAATCTGTGTGGCGGCCGTCCTGGCCGCCCTGACGACGACTGCTGCCTCGGCCGAGACGATCGGCGTTTCGATGCAGAGTTTCGACAATAATTTCCAGACGCTGCTGCGCGAGGGGCTGCAGGCACGGGCATCCAAGCTCACCGGCGTCAGCCTGCAGATCGAGGATGCGCAGACCGACGTTTCGAAACAACGCAGCCAGGTCGACAATTTCATCGCATCGGGGGTCGATGCGATCATCATGACGCTCGCCGACACCTCTGCCGCCACCGGCATCAGCGAGGCCGCCCGAAAAGCCGGCATTCCGCTCGTCTACCTCAATCTCGAACCGGAAAATATCGACAAGCTGCCGGAAAAGCAGGCCTATGTCGGTTCGAAGGAAACCGACTCCGGAAGGCTCGGCGCCGAAGCCGCCTGTGAACTGCTGAAGAAGAAGGGCAAGGCGAACGACGCCCAGGCTTATATCCTGATGGGCGATCTCGCGCATCAGGCCTCGCGCGACCGCACCTCATCGGTCAAGGCGACGCTGGCGGCAGGCGATTGCAAGGGCGTGACCATCGCCGACGAGCAGACCGCCGCCTGGACGCGCACCAACGCCATGGATCTGACCACGAACTGGCTGACGGCCGGTCGTCCGATCGACGTGATCTTCGCCAATAATGATGAGATGGCGCTTGGCGCCATTCAGGCGCTCAAGGCATCCGGCGTGTCGATGGACGACGTCACCGTCGTCGGCATCGATGCGACGCAGGATGCGTTGGCGGCAATGGCGGCGGGCGATCTTGACGTGACTGTCTTCCAAAACGCCAAACAACAGGCGGCAAGTGCCGTCGACGCCGCCGTCGCGCTTGCCCACGGCAACAGCGTCGACAAGGAAGTCTGGGTGCCATTCGAGCTGGTCACGCCGACGAACATGGCCGAATACGCCAAGAAGAACTGATCCTCCCCGGCCGGCGTCTCCTCCTCACGAGCGCCGGCCGCTTTTTTTTCAGGAGAACAGCATGGACGGTATCGTCATCATCGGCGCGGGCGAGTCCGGAACCCGGGCGGCCTTTGCACTGCGCGAAGCGGGCTATCGCGGATCCGTCACGCTGGTCGGAACCGAACCGCATCTGCCCTATGAACGGCCGCCGCTGTCGAAAACCGTCGACGGTGCGGTGCAGATGAAGCTGATCTGCGCGGCGGATGTGCTGGCAGCGGCCGGCATCACCTATCTCAAGGGTTTGTCGGCCACCAGGCTGGATGCCGAGGCCGCGACCGTGACGGTAAGCGACGGTCGGATATTGCATTACGAAAAGCTGCTTCTGACCACCGGCGCACGGCCGAGACGACTTGCCTGCCCCGGCGCCGAGCGCGCACTCGACTTCCGCACCCATGCCGACGCCGAGGCCATCTTCTCCAATATCGCCCCCGGCCGGAGCGTCGCAATCATCGGCGCCGGCCTGATCGGCATGGAGCTCGCAGCGGTCCTTCGCGGCAGGAACGTTGCGGTCAGCGTGATCGAAGCCGCGCCGAAACCTTTGGGCCGCGCCGTCCCTGCCCGCTTTGCCGAGAAGCTGCACATCAGACATGTCGCCGAAGGGGTGCGTTTCCATTTCGATCGGGCCGTTGCGGCAATCGGCGAGGATGGCGTTACCCTGACCGACGGCAGCCTAGTGCCCGCCGATCTCGTCGTCAGCGCCATCGGGGTCCTGCCCGACATCGCCCTGGCGGAAGCGGCGGGACTGGCCACCGGCAATGGCATTCTGACGGATGCCTATCTTCGCACCAGCGCACCGAAAATCTATGCGGCAGGCGATTGCGCGGCGGTCGTCCAACCGGGCGGAGGGCATATTCGCTATGAAAGCTGGCGCAATGCCAGAACGCAGGCCGAGACCGCGGCGCGCAACATGGCCGGCACCGCCGAGGCGTTTGCCGCCATTCCCTGGTTCTGGTCCGACCAGTACGATCTGGGCCTGCAGGTGGCGGGACAGCCGCAGCCCGCTCATCAGCCTGTCCGGCGTTTGATGCCGGCAGGCGAGCTCGAATTCTATCTCGACGATGGCCGCCTCGTGGCGGCCGCCGGCCTTGGCATCGGCAACGGCCTGGCCAAGGATATCAAGCTTGCCGAGCTGCTGATTGCCGCAGGTATCAGTCCCTCGCCCGCGGCGCTGGCCGATCCGGGCGTCAACCTCAAGATGCTTCTGAAAAGCCCGCGGGCCGCATGACCCAGAAGCTGCTGATCTTCCAGTCGCTCTGGGCCATGGAGCGCCGGCATACGGACGGATTCGAGCGCACACTCGACGAGAACATCGCGATGATCCGCCAGGCGGGCTTCGACGGCATCAGCGCGCATTACACCAACCGCCGGGATGTCGTTTTGCTGAACGAGACGCTCCGAGGCAGCGGGCTGAAGATCGAGGCGGTCTGCTTTCCCCGTTCAGTCGAGGATCTGCGGCTGCCGCTGGAGCTTGCCGCGGCCTTTCCTGTCAGCCACATCAACCTGCAGCCCGATATCCGCCTGCGCCGCGTCGAGGCTTGCCTGCCGCTCCTCGACGGCTGGATGCGGCTCGCCGAAGATGCCGGCATTCCGGTCTTCATCGAAACTCATCGCGACCGGATGACGACGGACCTGTTCTTCACGTTGGATCTGCTCGACCGGCGCCCCGAACTGCCGCTGTTGGCCGATCTGTCGCATTTCCTGGTCGGCCGCGAATTCGCCTTTCCGGTCGTTGAGGAAAACCACGCCCATATCCGGCGCATCCTGCGGAATGCCCGCGCATTTCACGGCCGCGTCGCGTCCTGCGAACAGGTGCAGATCGAAATTGCCTTTCCGCACCACCGGCCCTGGGTCGATCTCTTCCTGCAATGGTGGGACTATGGTTTTCGCCATTGGCGATCCCACGCCGCCGATGACGCCGAGCTGGTTTTCACCTGCGAGCTGGGTCCCAAACCCTATGCGATCACCGGCAGAGACGGCAACGATTCGACCGACAGATGGGTCGAGGCGCTGGCGCTGCGCCAGATGGTGCGTGAGCTGTGGGATGCCCAGGAAAGGCTCTAATTCCTTCTCTCGCCCGCCGCTTGCGGCAGCTTCTCAATGCCGGCGATCGGCTCCGTCTCATCGGTGCGGGCGTCCACAGCGGCGAACAGGCCGGGGTGGAGGTTTGGGGATTGTTAATCAGAAATGCCTAATGTAAATCTTAACGAGCACAAGTTGTGCGGGAGTAGAGTTGCTATAATATCTGGTAGGATATTCGATAGGGAGAGCCTCCTACATGCGGAAACCTGCTGCCCGTTTAGCCCTCGGAAAGCCGGAGGCAGAAGCTTCGAGCTTGATCGACCGGCTTCTGTTCTTTGACCGCGATTTCAATCCCATCGAGGATCTGCACGGGAATGCGCTGCCCCCGTCCGTCAAACCGGCCGCCTCCTTCTGGGAGCATTTTCCGGAGCTGGACAAATCAGCAGTTACACTCGCGTTCCGTTCACTGGATGATAGCGGCAAGCCGCTGCGAATATCGGGCCATCTCGGCGCCCCCGACTCACACGGCCTGACGATCTACCGGATCGGCGACCTGTTCGCCGTGGTCAGATCCGAGGGACCGCTTGACGATGAACGCGCAACGCTTTTGCATCTCGCAACCCATGATCCGCTGACTGGACTGCCGAACCGGCGTCAGTTCAGCGAAGACCTGACCACTCTGTTGCAGGAAAACGCGGGCTCCAACGAGACTCTGTCGTTGATGCAGCTCGACCTTGACGATTTCAAACCCGTCAACGACACGCTCGGGCATGCCGCCGGCGACAAGCTTCTTCAATCGGCGGCAAGGCGTATTCTTGCCTGCCTTTCCAGCGATGACAGAGCCTATCGGCTGGCCGGCGATGAATTCACGGTGATATCAGTGGGCTCGGGACAACCGGCCAAAGCGCACCGTTTGGCGGAGGATCTGGTTGCTGCGTTCAAAAAGCCCTTTACGATAAACGGCATCGCAGTCTTTGTCGGCACCAGCATCGGCATATCCACGGCTCCAACGGACGGGACAACTCCGGAGGAGCTTATGAAAGCGTCCGACCTCGCACTCTACACCGCCAAGAAAGACGGGCGCGGTCGGGCAAGAGCCTTCGACCCGGCAATGCTCGAATTGCTGGAGCAACGGGAACTGCTGCGCCGCAGCCTGCGAATGGCCCTGGTGCAACAGCAATTCTATGTCGAATACCAGCCTATCGCCGAGGGCGGCTGCATCGTCGGCTTCGAAGCATTGCTGAGATGGCATCATCCCCTGCTCGGAAAGATTCCGCCTGCGTCATTCATTCCGATGGCCGAGGCGGATGGAATGATGCCGGAGATCGGCGCGTGGGTTTTAGAGCAGGCATGCCATGAGGCGATGAAGTGGCCGGAAAACTACCTGGTCGCCGTCAATCTGTCAGCGGCTGAATTCCTGACAAGCGGCCTCACTGACCGGATTTCCCAGACGCTGGACCTGGTCGGACTTCCGCCCGACCGTCTGGAGCTTGAAATAACCGAAAGCGTGCTGCTCGAGCGCACCGTCAACAACATCGACACCCTGAACACTCTCAATGTGCTGGGCATTCGAATTTCGCTGGATGATTTCGGGACGGAATATTCGTCCCTGAGCTATCTGAAAACATTTCCTTTCGATACGATCAAAATCGACAAATACTTTATCACCGATCTTGAAACCGATCTGAAGAGCCAGGCAATCGTCCGCTGCATCGTCAACCTTGCACATGACCTCGACATGCAGGTGACAGCCGAGGGGGTCGAGACGCCGGGTCAGGCGGAATGGTTGCACAGCGTCGGGTGCGACAGGCTGCAGGGCTATCTGGTGAGCAGGCCGCTTGGCGTGGAGGCAATTGACGACTTCATTACCCGGGCGGACGCATCCAAGATCCACGCTCGACAATAGTGCTTTACCGATTTTTCGCCGTGCTTTTAGATCGCATGCAAATCTGACGCTCCAGACCGACGAACGGAGGGTGTATTGGAAGAGGAAGCATACCGCTTCGACGACCACGCATTTGTGCCAATGATATCGCTGGAAATGAACGTTGCGGTGTTCAAATCTCAATGGCAGTTTTGCGACGAGATTACCGAATATCTCTCCGACATTCTCGGACAGGGTCACAGCGATCCCGCTCGGTACGCCAACTTTCTTTCAGTCGCGGCAAACGAGCTGATCGAACTCGCTTTTCGCGCGACGAACGGACGGGGCACGATCAGTTTCAGCCTCGCCCGCAGCGCGACATACAATCGGCTGCGAATTGCGTTTCCTTGCGATGAGGAGTTTCGCCGCAAACACGTGAAGGCAGGATCAGGCAAAATCCAGCCTGGCCGCAACGGCGGGCCCGATCACACGGTCACGAAGTCCGATGAGGCTTTGCTCAACAATTTGGCGACAATATTCGGCGCCGCCATCCACATCGAGAAAGACGGCGCGGACAGGATCGGCATCATTGCCGATTTCCCCTCGGCCGAGGATTTTCAATGAGCGTGCTTTCCATGCCCTTCACCGCGCGGTTTGATCCGACAAATCAGGAGCTCGTACTGGCCGGCAAGATGCGGCCCGAAAATGCTGCCGAGATTGCCGATGCGCTCGAGCTGGTGCGGCAGAGTTTGGAAAAATACAGCGGCATCGTTTACCTCAACGTCAAACGTCTGACGCACATCAACATGACGGCCTTCACCGCTCTGTGCGATATCCTCGCCGCCGGCTGCCGAACGAGGCCGGAACGGAAGATCAAGATCATTACCTCGAGCGTGATGGCATGGTCTGCCTCGCTGTTCGAGATGCTGGCGGCATCGCTGCCGAACCTGTCGGTCGAGATTTATGATTCGGCGTTTTATCCCGGCCAGAGCTTTGTCGAGGACGAGTCTTTCATTCCCATCCTGCGCACGCAGACGAAAATGACCTGGCGGCACGAACGCGAACTCTTGCCGCGCCACGGTCTGCGCAGCGGTGTCGCCATGGCGGATATCTGCTGCGGCATCGGTGATTTCGCGGGTTTGGTTCAGCGGGAATTCAAGCCGGCGCGCCTTGTCGCGCTCGATCATTCCGTGCGCAGTCTCGACTATGCCCGCAAGGTCGCTGCCGACTTCGATCTGCAAGGCATCGAATACACCTATGGCGACGCCTCCCAGATGCTGCTTCGAGACGATCAGTTCGACTTTGTCACCTGCCGGCACTCGCTGCAGATTTTCGACCGCCCCGAAATGCTGCTGCGAGAACTTTATCGCATCTGCAAGCCCGGCGGCCGGGTCTACATCACCAACGAAAAGAATTCGCATTGCCTCGGCGAGCCGCATGCCGACTCGATAAAATGGACTTACGAGGAAGTCGCCAAGCTGTTCAGCCACTTCGACATGGATGTCGAGATGGGACCGAAAAGCCGCCATCTCCTGGTCAACGCCGGCTTCGAGGACATCAAGGTCGACTGCTTCATGGTGACGAATCTTGACGGCGATCCGCAGGACTTCGCAAACATCATCGAAGCCTGGGAAAACGTGTATGCCGGCGAGATGGCGGTGCGCCGCGGCGACTCGGCGGATTTCATTCGCCGGTTCCGGCAGGGATTTAAGGATCACGTCTTTGCCGCTCTTCACCCCAAGGGTTATGCAGGCTGGCCGATCTGGGCAGCCTCTGGTCGAAAGCCGCTATGATGGACGGGCACGTATCGAAGAGACCGGTGGGACTGCGCTCGTTTCGAGCAAAGTTCATCCTGGTCGTCGGCGGCGCCGTTCTTTTTGACCTGCTGGTCAGCGGTGGCTTGGCACTTTGGAACGTTCAGAGGCTGTCGCGCGATGCAACGCTCGAAGTCGGCCAGGGTCTTGAAGCCGCAAGCCAGGAGTATATCCGCACCTATGCCGATTCGACCGCAGCCCAGGTGAATTTGCTGCTGCGGCAGGTCCACAACGACGTCGACACGCTGGCAGGCGTGCTGCAGGCACAGATCGACAATCCCGCCCGCAATTCCGACGTCGGCGCGGCGATGGCCCGCACGTCGCCCGGCAGCGTCAGCCTGTCCTACGACGAGAAGGGGAAATGGTCTCAGAACGCGCCCGGCTCCGCTTCGGTCGTCAGTGTCTGGGGTTACCTGCTCGGACAGGACCACCAGCCGACGCCCGACGTTGCGCGCGATATAGAGACAAGCGCGGTTCTCGATCTGGTTGCCCCGAACCTGCTGCAGCACGGCGCTTCAAAGCTGCAGATGTATTACATCGGACCGAAGGAACGACCGATCTTCAGGACGGCGCCCTACACCGACCAGGCCCAGACATTCGATCGCCTCTACCCCGGGCACAACGAGGCCGATTTCTGGGAATTCTTTTTCCCCGGCCTTTATGAGTCCTGGCAAAGCTGGGCCAGGGACGCGAAAACGCGGCCGGTCGCCGACGACATCACCCAGACGGCGCCCTATACCGATGCCATTACCGGCAAGCTGATCGTCAGTTTCTTTCATCCGCTCTGGACCGCCGACAGGCAGGGTGTCGCCGGGACGGCCGGCGCCGACATTACGCTCGACCAGCTCGCCCAGACGGTGGAAAATGTTAAAGTCGCCCAGTCCGGCTTCGGATTCCTGGCAATGTCCGACGGCAACGTGGTCGCAATCAATAGCACAGGCGAAAAGACGCTCGGCCTGGTTTCGGCGAGCGGCGCGAGCGGAACCGGCGTGACCGGGCTGGAGCGTTCGCTGAAAGGAAGCTCACAGCCTGCGATCGCGAAACTGGCGCTCGACCGCGAACAGGGCATCCAGCACCTGCTGTTGCAGAAAGACGGCAACGAAGTTCCCTATATCGTCATCGTCAAGAAGCTGCCGGCAACCAATCTCTGGTCCAGCGGCCCGGTTCGGCAAGAGGCGATGCTGCTTGGGGTGGTTGTGCCGGAACGGGAAATCGACGCCTCCCTCTATGCCGCCCAGGCCAAGATATCCGAGGCCACCAACCGGATCGTGATCTACCAGATCATCGCAATCCTGATGTCGCTGCTGATCGTGGCGATCGCCGTGTTTGCGGCTTCGAAACGCATCACCAGCGGAATCAGCGCCCTTGCCGGTGCCGCCAAGCGGATCCAGGCGCAGGATTATTCCGTCAGAGTGGCGATAACGAGCAAGGATGAAGTCGGTGCGGCCGGTGAAGCCTTCAATCGCATGGCCGAACAGATCAGCTATCACACCGAAAATCTCGAGCAGCTCGTCGAGGAACGAACGGCCCAGATCGAAGATGCGAAGGAAGAGATCTCGGCACTGAACGCACAGCTCCAGCGAGAAAACCGCCGACTCGGAACGGAGCTCGCCGTCGCCGAGCGAATCCAGATGATGGTTCTTCCGCTGCAACAGGAGCTGGAAGACTTTCAGGACATCGAGATCGCAGCCTATATGCGACCTGCGGAAGAAGTCGGCGGTGATTATTACGACGTCTTGAAGCACGGCAAGCGGTTGAAGATCGGCATCGGCGACGTCACCGGCCATGGGCTCGAAAGCGGCGTGCTGATGCTGATGGTCCAATCCGTCGCTCGCGCCCTTCAGGAAGCGGGAAATACCGACGCCGTCGAATTTCTGGCGAATCTGAACAGCGCCCTGTTCAAAAACATTGTGCGGACCAGGATCGACAAGCATCTGACGCTCGCCTTTCTCGACTATGACGGCAAAGACATGATCCTGTCAGGACAGCACGAGGAAGTCGTCATCGTGCGGGCAAACGGCGAAATTCAACGCATCGACACCATGGATCTCGGCATACCGATCGGGTTGGAAGCCGATATTTCCGACTTCATCAAGACCCGTGAAATCGCCTTCGAGAAAGGCGACCTGATACTCCTGCATACCGACGGGGTGACGGAAGCCGAAAACGACGCGGGAGAACTGTTCGGCATGGAACGCCTGTGCAGGGAGGCGCTCCGCTTGAAGGATCAGAGCGCTGAGAAAGTCGTTTCGGAAATTGTCGCGACATTAATGCTCTTCATCGGATCACAGAAAATCTACGACGACATCACGCTTCTCGCAGTGCGGCATAGGTGAGACATGACGGCCAAAATTTACGGTCTCGAATCTCTGGTAGACATCAGTCTGGATTCAGGCGCTCGCCTTACCTTGAGCGATGGGCCGCTTCAGCTTGGATGGCGGCATTCGGGAATGACGTCGGACTTCATCGCCGAGATCATGGCCCTGCCCTATGCCCGTTCGAAGAAGGATTACCTGCAGGCGCATCATGACATCGGCTATCTCAGCAACGAGCTGATCGAAAATGCCGTGAAATTTCGACAGCCGGGCGAGATCCTGATCGAAGCCGGCATGGTCAAGGGAAGCTTTTTGATCAGAGTCCGGAACGCCATCGACCGCGCGACATCATCTCGCTTTCAGCAACTGCTGCAACGCCTGCAATCCAAGGAGCCCGGCCTTCTGCTTCTTGAGCAAATCGAAACCAACGCCATATCGTCAGCAGGCGGTTCCGGCCTGGGTTTGCTCACCCTTCTGAGCGATTACGATGCAAGAATGGCATGGACATTCGAAGAGAATAACGAAGAGCAGATCATACTGACGACGACAGCAGCCGTGGCGATGCCACCCTCCTCCAATTTGTGAGCAAAGAATGGAAATCAGCGACGAAAACTTCCGCGTTTGGGCGGAAAAGAATGAAGTCTTTTTCGACGGCGTGTTCCGCCTGGCGGGACCCGACGCCTATGCGCCGATTTATTCATTGATAACAACCCTCCTTCACGAGGGCCACAAACAGGTGACCTTCGACCTGACCGGCCTCGAATTCCTCAATTCCTCGGGGATCAATCTCCTGGCGAAATTGACGATCGAAGCCAGAAAAATGGGCGACCTCCTCCTCATTGTGAAGGGCACCAACCAACATCCCTGGCAAGCGAAATCGCTGCCGAACCTGAAGAAGCTGCACCCGCTGCTCGATTTGCGCCTGGCGTGAGTTGGGGTGAAGCCGATTTCGGCCCGGAGCGTGAGCTGGCGACGACCACCCCACCTCCGTCATTTCAGGCCTTGAGCCGAGCATCCACACGGCACCCACCAGCGCCAGCGGCATGGGTCCTCGGGTCAAGCCCGAGGACGACGGAGATTGGGGTTGGCGTCTCGCCAAACTCCAGCGTTCTATAAGGCACGCGGGGTCGCAGATGCTTCATCATGCGCCACCACCACCCTCATCTCGCCCTCGCGTCGTGCCCCTCGGAATGGCAAAGTGCGAGGTGACGATGACCCGCCCACCCTCCGTCATGCTCGGCCTTGAGCCCAGCATCCACGCGGCACCCACCAGCGCCCGCGGCATGGGTCCTCGGGTCAAGCCCGAGGACGACGGAGATTGGGGTTGGCGTCTCGCTAAACTCCAGCGTTCTATAGGGCACGCGGGGTTGCGGAAGCGTCGTCGGGGCCAGCCCATGGGACGCTTTCCCAGGCCGGCACCACCACCCTCATCTTGCCCTCGTGTCGTGACCCTGGGAATGCCGGAGTGTGAGGTGACGATGTCCCACCTCCGTCATGCTCGGCCTTGAGCCCAGCATCCACACGGCGCCACCAGCGCCAGCGGCATGGGTCCTCGGGTCAAGCCCGAGGACGACGGAGGTAGAGGTTGGCGTCTCGCCAAACTCGGCTGCCTCACAAGGCGTGCCGCATGGTAACCGGTGCTCCGCTAACCCGCCGCCCTGATCTGCGGCCGCCGTCCCATGAACGGCCAACCGGGTATCTCCATGGAACTGCGTGCTGCATAGCGGGCACGATCTCTCACCCAACCGGATGATTGGAATCGCTGGTCCGGACTATAGTTTAGAGCAGGTTTCCGACGACTCTACGCGAGATGTCGTCGATAGGGCTCGATCTTCGCGACGAACTCTTTTTTTAAAGAGCATGCCCGAACAAGCAGATGTGGCTGATGTAAAGGAACCTTCATGGCCGTAGCAGCCCTGATCGGTCCGACAGGCTCCACGTCATCGGATGATGTTTAGAAGATAACGACATGCGCAATACAATAGCAGTCGGCCTGGCCGCCTTGGTCGCCACGTACTTTCTGGGCGGCATGAGCGCGAGACATGAGATCTTTCCTTGGCCGCAACTTTCCGCGCTGAGGACAATGGTTGGCGGAGAGAAGGCGGCGGCTCCAAGCCGCTATACTTTCGACGGCAAGGAACGACTCATCGGCGATGAATCAAAAACGCCTGTGACCTGCCCGACGCAAACCGAGCGAACTGCTGTCTTACTGCTTCTTGGCCAATCGAACGCGGCCAATGACGGTGGGCAACGGCACCGGTCAAATTATGGCGATCGCGTTGTAAACGCCTTTGACAAACGCTGCTTCATCGCGGCGTCGCCACTGCTTGGAGCGACCGATACCAAGGGAGAGTACTGGACGCTCCTTGGAACCACCTGATCGCATCGGGACAGAATGACAACGTCATCCTCGCACCTCTCGCATATTCCGGATCCGAGGTCGCACGATGGGCGGCAGGCGGTGACCTCAATCCGGTGCTGGTCGATACAATGAAACGGCTTCAGGATTCCGGCTATCGGATAACGAGCGTCCTCTGGGTGCAAGGAGAGGCAGACCTCGTTTTGGGCACCACTGCGGGGGACTATCAGGCACGTTTCCTGTCGATGGTCGACACATTGCGCCAGCACGGCGTCGAAGCACCCGTTTACATTTCGATCGCATCGAAATGCCTCGAACCGAGCAACGGCGGCGTCAAGGAGCATATTCCGGACAATGCGATCGTACGGGCGCAACTGGCCCTGTCAAAAAGCGGCCACGGTATCCGAGAGGGCGTAAATACCGACGCGTTGCTCGATGGAGACGACCGCTACGACGATTGCCATATCGGGGGCTCAGGCGCGGAGAAAGTGGCACGGGCCTGGCTGAACCTTCTGAGCACCGATCGCCGCCTGGAAACCTCGGGATAGTCTTCCCTGACGCGGTTTCGCGAGACCATGACCGCCGGCGCGGCGCGCCGCTGTGCTTCATCTAAGACCATAGCCGCTACCCTGAACCGGACCTCAGTCCGATGTGCAACGCGCGATAGCAATCTATCTTTCAAGTCAGTTCACGTCGTGCAGTGCACGGCATTCTGATGGTCTCATTCGGAGGAAAACGATGCGGATAGCAACCTTAGCGTCCCTGGCCGTGCTTTCGCTGGCGCTTGCAGCAAGCCCGGCAACGATTGTCGGGCTCGACATGGCCGCACTTGCAAAGGACGGCGGAAACGGCGGCGGCAATGGTGGCGGGGGCGGCAACGGCGGCGGTCATGGCGGCGGCAACGGAAATGGTGGCGGCCAGAACAGCGGTTCAGATCATGGCAACTCCAAATCGCAATCCGTGAGAGGCAAATCGTCGGAGGCAACCGGCAAGAACAAGTCCGGCAAGACAGACACCGCAGCAAAAAGCACGAAAGAGAAGAACCTGTCGGCGCAGCTTAAGGGCCTGAATTCCTTGAAACGGAATTACCGGGCGCTGATGAACACATCGGACCCGCGCATGGCTGCCATTTCGGCCTACGCCGTGGCCTACGCCCAGTATGAGCTCGACAACGGAATCGAGCCCGCAGCCGACGACCCCGTGCTGGGCGATGCGGCCCTGGAGGATGCCTTGGCTTCCGCCAGCAAAACCGGCGAGGTGAGCCCGGCGGTTCTGGACGAAGCCAAGACCATTCTCGGCGTTGGCGAAGCCGACGGCAAGATTGATCAGATCCGCACCTCGCTCGAGAACGCCGCGTCGACGACGTCAGATGAATAGCCACGAGTGAGTTGCGAGCGGTGCGAAGCCACCGGAATAGCTTCGCACGAACTATAAGAGCATTTCCGATTTTGTTTGAGTTCGGAAATGCTCTATTTTTTTGCCAACTCACCGGCGCCCGGCCTTCTTCATCGGCTTTTATGCACGGGCGAACTCAGCTTTCAAACAGGCAAACATCTCTTTCACATAGTCGGCAAGGGACTTGCGCCCTTGCTCCTCGGCCCAGCTGTCAATCGCAAGCCGCAGGACGCCGGCAGACACCATCGCCACCACGCGCAGCGCCTGGCGGCGCCCCTGGTGCGGCCAGATTTCGCACAGCGCTTCGAAGGTCACCTGCTCCATTTGCAGGTATTTGGCCTGGTTGCTTGCGCGCAGCTGCTCGTTGGAGCGAAGAATCCGGTCAATGACAATGGCTTGTTCTGCGTCGAAATACGCCAAAAGCTTTAGGTGAGCGTTGCAAACCATATCGAGCGGAGACTGATCTTTCGGCTGCGCCAGGACGGCGACGCGAAAGGCCTCCGGCAGGCCTTTTTGCCAAGCGGCAAGGATCTCCTCTTTCGAGTCGAAATAGTAGAAGAACGTCCGCCGCGAAATGCCGGCAGCCTCGGCGATCGCATCCAGCGTCGTTGCCTCGTAGCCGTTGGAGGCAAACAGCCTGAGCGCAGAATCCGTAATGCGCTGAAGGGTTTCGCGCCGCTTCTTCTCACGCCAGCCTTGCTGTTTCGGTCGATCCTGTTCCATCCCGGTAGCGATAACAGGAATCGCATCCCTTGTAAAATCGCACTCAGTGCAATATCGTATTCCGCAGTCAATGGATGAGAGGACGATATGAAAAGGGTGCAATATGACCGCCATGGCGGCCCGGAAATAATGTATTTCGGCGACCACGATTTGCCGCCGGCCGGCGATGGCGAGGTGCGGGTCTCGGTGAGAGCAGCTGCGATCAACCCGTTCGACTGGAAGCTCCGGCAGGGCGCGATGAAGCTATTTACCGGCAGACGATTTCCCAAAGGCATGGGCACGGATTTTGCCGGCATCGTCGAGGCGGTCGGCGGCGGGGTGGCCAATTTCCGAGTTGGCGACGAAGTCTTCGGCACGGTTGATTTCAAGAGATCCGGCGCCTTCGCCGAAGCGGTGATGGTCAAGGCCAGTCATCTGGCGAAAAAGCCGCCGCAGCTTTCCTTTGCCGAAGCGGCCTCGCTTCCTATTGCCGCAATGACGGCATGGGTGGCGATCATCGACAGGGCGCAGGCCCGTCCCGGCGCCCGTATTTTCATCAACGGCTGCAATGGCGCGGTCGGCGCCTTCGCCGTCCAGCTGGCGATCTCCCGCGGTGCGCATGTTGCGGGCGCATGCGGACCGGCATCGAGGGACAACGTCAGAGCCGCGGGCGTTCACCCGATTTTCGGCTATTCCGACAGCCAGACCTACTATACGCTGCAGGGAACCTACGACGCCGTCTTCGACACGCTCGGCACGCTCGACGTCGGCCCCAGCTTTGCGATGCTCAATCCCGGGGGCGTCTTCATCGACATCAACCCGACCCCGGCAAGGATGCTGCGCGGAATGCTGTCAAAACGCTACAAGCTCGCCTTCGCCACGATGGGCATCAAGCGTCTGCCTGAGATCGCCGAACTCGCCGGCAACGGCACGCTGCGGCCGGCAATCGGACTGGAAGCGCCCTTCACCGACGCCCTGTCGGTCATCGCCGATACGGAAGCTGGGCGGCGCATCTCCGGCAAGGCCGTGCTGGCATTCTGATCCGCCGCCGGCTTGGCGGATGCAAGAAGCAGCGTTGCGGTGCGTGCTTCGAGGCTCCGCCCTTTCGGGCTGCGCACCTCAGCATGAGGGGCGTTGGGGAATGCCGCGCTGTAATCGCGGATGCGGGAGGATGCCCGCAACCTCCAAGAGAGCCTTATTCTGAGGTGCGCGCAGCGCCCTCATCCGCCTGCCGCCACCTTCTCCCCAGCGGAGGTCCGAAGGAGGGGCGAGGCCGACGGCCGCCGCCTACCCCAATCCCGAAGGCCTTCCCACTCTACCCGGCTCAATCCGCTAGCCATTTCGAGACAATCTTGGCCGCCGCCCGTCTGCGTCCGACGCGGATGTCGGACGCCTCGATATCGAAATCAATGCCGCACTTCTCGCGCACCTGTCGCAGCCAATCCGGAAAGGCATGGAGGTTACCCCGGCCCAGAGTTGGAAATCCGAGGTCGTTTCGGTAGCTCTTCTTATCGCTTTCGGAAAACTCGCCGCGGTCCGCGATGCGGGAGGTCAGCTCCCACTGCCAGTCGGGGTCGGGGCGGATATGCAGCCGCACGACGTTTTTGGCGATCAGGGGATGGTCCTTCGTGCCTCGCAGCGGGATGGCGATGTGGATATCCCAATCTTCATCCGCGTCGAAAGGAAGACCAAGCTTTTCGGCCAGGGCGAGGGTTTCGGTCGCGTTGCGGCGAGCGAGCTCGATACCTTTAAGCTTCGCCGCCAGGGCCTGGAAGCGCTGTTCGTCCGGTTCCGCATCCGCCAGCACGGCCTCGACATAGCGATGCAGCATCGCGATCTGTTCGGCGGACCGCATGAGCTGATATTTCCCCTCGATCATATCGGCCACAAGCTCGGTACGGGTCGCCTTGTTCAGGAGGCAGATGAACACCATGCCCCAGAAGCGGAGATCGGTGACGTCGTAGAACTCCTCGCCATAGCGGCGGTCGTGGCAATAGCCGAGGTGACGAAAGGTCTCGAGAATGCGCACGGCGTCCATTGCGAAAGGAACGAACTTGGCCTTCTTGTCGCGCTGGGCCGGCATCGTCGTATAGCTGCCGACCTGGGCAATCAGCTTGAGCCGCGCCTTGAGAGCGGCGGCCGACGTCGTTTCCCCGCTCGGAAGCTCGCCCGTGTCATCGCATCCGAACACAAACAGCAATTGGTGTCGGCGAGACATCTGGATGACGCCCTCAAGATCGAGAAACGGCATCATGCGCCGATAGGCCTCGCGCAGCAGCGGCATCTCCTTGTCGCCGACGATGGGCGGACCGCCGGCGACGCGCATGAAGTGGAAATAGAAATTCACCCGCTCTTCCGGCTCGAGAAGACCGGAGACCTTGGTGGCGATCGGCCCGATGCGATGATGATTGGCCGGCCAGAACCTGCCCTGGCGGCGATCGGCGAAAGCCGCGTCCTCGTCGACAATGAATGTTCGCAAAAGGTCTGCTTCAGTGTTCGTCATCGCGCGATTCCAATCAATTTCTCCATGATTGATTGTGTTTCTCGTCGCTGCTACGTCAAGATGGTATCTTGCAATCCGTCCGAGCCCGAAAGCCTGCACTGGCCCCGTCCCTCCCCGCCCTGTCACTATCTGCCCCAAGGTCGATGATCGCGCAGCCGTAACCTCCGGGCCGACAGGCACCATCGCCTCGGCCGCAACACACTAGGAGCCCTGGACGATCTTTTCTGCGCGTGGCAATGATGCCGCATGGACGATGTTCTAATTCAAGCGCACAAGCATTCTGCTAGACATCGGCAAGATATCGAAACGAGTGGACGTTGCGGCTGCTTCGACTGCTGCGCGGTTTTCGAACCATCTGAAATTGAGGAATGGGTTGACGCCGATACGACGGCGCTCTGCCCCCGGTGTGGCATTGATGCTGTGCTAGGCGACGCCTCTGGCTTGCCGGTGACGGCAAAAGACTTCCTTACTCGAATGAAAAGTCGTTGGTTCTAACGG
This sequence comes from Rhizobium sp. M1, assembly GCF_002531805.1. Classification (NCBI taxonomy): domain Bacteria; kingdom Pseudomonadati; phylum Pseudomonadota; class Alphaproteobacteria; order Hyphomicrobiales; family Rhizobiaceae; genus Rhizobium; species Rhizobium sp. M1. Next base: position 37,968 of record NZ_NWSW01000042.1, read on the forward strand.
AGCGGTTCGTCCGCTTCGGGCCGCGAGCTGCCATTTCCCAAGCCAGAAATAGCGGCGCCAACGCTTTATTTTGGGCGGGCCGAGTGTAAGCTGGCGGTCCTCTACCAGCACGAAGCGCGCCCATGCCCCGTTTTTTAGCCGTTTACACGATGAACCCCGAAGACCTTGCCTCTTTTCGCAGCCTGCCCAAGGTCGAGCAGGACGCAATCGATGCCGTCGGCCTTCAACAGTGGACGGCGTGGGAAAACAGGAATGCCAATTTCATCCACGATCGCGGCGGCATGGTGGGCAAAACGACTCGTGTGACCAAAGACGGCATCTCGAAAGCCGTGAACCCCTTTTGTGGATATCTTGTAGTCGAGACAGAGACCGCCGAGGAAGCCGCGAGGCTGTTCGAGGACCACCCGCATATTACAGTCTTTCCGGGGGACGGCGTTGATATCATGCCCTTCCTAAGCTGAACGGCATTGTGGCCAGAAGCCGCGGCATCTAAGCCAACGGCTGTTTTGGCCAAAAGCAGCTATAACGCGTCAGGGATTTCTCTCTCGAAGCGCATCCGCAATGACTGAAATGCCGGCAGGTTCCGGCGCGTTTCTACTAACGAGGACCAATGACATTTCGGAACGTTTGGACAGACGCAGATTTTGCTGAGATGGGTTGGCATGACGCGGTTGTCTATTCGATGACCTTCCCGCAAGCAGATTTCGTCATCCGCTTCGATGTCGACTACATTTTCCAATGGCACTGGACCGACAAGAACATTCGAGGGTGGGACGTGGCTCCCTGCACCTTAGAGTTTCTGAACGTGTCAAACTTGCAGGTTGCGCTAGATTGGCAAATGCAAGGTGATACTTCGATCCAAGACATCACCCGGCAAAACAGTCGTCCATCGCCCAATGGGAAATTCACCCTGTGGGACTATCGGGTCGAACTTGATGTGGGGAACATTGGCTTTAGCGCAACTGGTTTCACCCAGACCGCTCGTACTCCACCCACGTTCTCAACGTCTCAATCTCTGGGGCGGAGGCTCCAGATTGTGAAATAGCCGCTTACGCAGCGTCGATCTGACTGCAGCGGTCAAATTGACCATCGGTCATATCCGGCATCACGATACTTATCTGCGTTTGGGAATGCTGCTCGGCGAATGCAAGAAGCAGCGTTGCGGCGTGCTTCGAGGCTCCGCCCTGTCGGGCTGCGCACCTCAGCATGAGGGAGGTTGGAGGATGCCGCACTTGTGATCGCGAGCACAGCAGGATGCTCGGCCTCCAAGAGAGCCTCATCCTTGTACGTTGCCGTTGTTGTA